>JAGAAY010000093.1 GCA_017615065.1 Bacteroidales bacterium
GGTGGGCGACATCTTCACGGGCGAAGTTTACCAGACCTGGAAGAACGAGGTTCTCATCCTCGACGAGGACGGCAACGAACTCCGCATGCCCCGCCAGGAGCAGATTCCCGGCGAGCGCTTCAAGAAGGGCGACAGCATCCGCGCAATCATCAAGAGCGTGGAGATGCGCAACAACACCACTCCTTACATCACCCTGTCCCGTACCAGCAACGAGTTCCTTGAGAAACTCTTCGAGATGGAAGTGCCCGAGATCTACGACGGCCTCATCACCATCAAGAAGGTTGTCCGCATCCCCGGTGAAAGGGCTAAGGTTGCCGTTGAGTCCTATGACGACCGCATCGACCCTATCGGCGCCTGCATCGGCGTGAAGGGTTCCCGCATCATGGGTATCGTCCGCGAGCTCCGCAACGAGAATATCGACGTGCTGCAGTGGACCACCAACGTACAGCTCCTCATCCAGAGGGCGCTGAACCCGGCCCACATCTCCAATATAGACCTTGGACAGAGCCCCGAAGACAAGATCAAGGTTTACATGCACTCCGACGAGGTTAAGAAAGGTATCGGCAAGGGCGGCGTGAACATCAAGCTCGCCGGCATGCTGGTAGGACGCGAAATCGAGGTCTGGAGAGAGTCCGGCAAGGACGAGGAAGAGGAGGAGGAAGATGTGCTGCTGAAGGATTTCGAGAACGAAATCGACCCTTGGATCATCGAAAGGCTGCAGGCTATCGGCTGCGACACCGCAAAGAGCGTTCTCGCCCTGAGCGCCGCCGACATCGCCAACCGTGCCGACCTGGAAGACGAAACCGTGGACGAGGTTCTTGCTATCCTGCGTGCAGAATTTGAATAACAGATAATAATTATAGGGGGTTATATATGGCAGAAATAAGACTATCGAAACTTATCAAGCAGTTCAATATCGGACTGGACACCCTTGTCGACTTCCTTAATTCCAAGGGAGCCGCCATCGACTCGCCCAATCCCAACATGAAAGTGTCGGACGAGTACCTTGACGCTCTGCACAAGCAGTTCGGAAAGGATCTCGAACTGAAGGAAGCCGCAGACAAGGTGGACGTCAAGCTCACCGAGATCCTGGACAAGGCATCCACAAAGAAAGACGACGCCGAGGATGACTACGAGCCGGAAAAGGTGACAGTGATAAAGAGCAACAACTTCACTCCCGTGGCCAGGCAGCAGAAGGCCGAGGTTGTGGAGGAAGAACCTGTGGTGGAAGAAGAGGAACCGGTGATCGAAGAGCCGGTCGTAGAGGAAGAACCTGTAGTGGAAGAAGTAGAAGAGCCAGTGGTGGAAGAAGAACCGGTTGCAGAAGAGGCAGAACCGGAAGCAGTGGAGGAAGAACCTGTCGTGGAAGAAGAGAGTTCCGCAGAGACCCCGGCGGAACCTGCCGTTGAAGCCATCGAGGAAGAGGAAGCTCCCGCAAAACCCGCCGCACCCGAGCTCAAGGTTCTGGGCAAAATCGACCTTTCCCAGTTCGATCCCAAGAAGTCCAAGACCAAGCGCGAGCGCATCAAGAGCGGTTCGCAGAAGGTTGACGTGAACAAGATTCAGGCGGACAAGCAGCAGCCCCGCAAGAAGGAGGATGTGAAGGGCGCAGGCAAGAAGGCCGATGCCGGAAAGGGCCGCAAGAAGGGCGAGCGTTTCAAACCCGCAATGACTGAGGCCGAGCAGGAGGAGATGCAGAAGGAGATCCAGAAGCAGGTGAAGGAAACCTACGCGAAGATGAACGAGAGCACCAGGAACAACTTCGGCGCCAAGCACCGCAAGGACAAGAGGGAGCTCGCCGCTCTTCGCAGCCAGGAAGAGATGGAAGCCGCCGCAGCGGAGAACAAGGTGCTCAAGGTTACCGAGTTCGTTACCGTAAACGACCTTGCCACCCTTATGAACAACACCCCCGTGGTGAAGGTTATCGGCGCATGCATGTCGCTGGGAATGATGGTGTCCATCAACCAGAGGCTGGATGCCGAGACCCTGGTCCTGGTGGCCGAGGAATTCGGATACAAGGTGGAATTCGTCACCGCCGAGCTCAGCGAGGAAATCGCCCAGCAGGAGCCCGACAAGGAGGAAGATCTTGTGGAGCGTCCTCCGGTGATCACCGTCATGGGTCATGTGGACCATGGTAAGACTTCCCTCCTGGACAATATCCGCAACACCAACGTTATCGCAGGTGAAGCCGGCGGCATTACCCAGCACATCGGCGCATACAGCGTGAAGCTGGACAGCGGCAGGCGCATCACCTTCCTGGACACCCCCGGTCACGAGGCCTTCACAGCCATGCGTGCCCGCGGCGCCCAGATGACAGACCTTGCAATCATTATCGTAGCGGCCGATGACGCCGTGATGCCCCAGACCAAGGAGGCTATCGCCCACGCACAGGCTGCAGGCGTTCCCATGGTGTTCGCCATCAACAAGATCGACAAACCCGGCGCAAACGCGGATACCATCCGCCGTCAGCTCTCCGAGATGAACATCCTGGTGGAAGACTGGGGCGGCAAGTACCAGTGCCAGGAGATATCGGCAAAGAAGGGAATCAATGTGGACAAGCTCCTGGAAAAGGTTCTCTTCGAGACCGACCTTCTGGAGCTCAAGGCCAATCCCAACAAGCTTGGAAGCGGCGCGGTTATCGAGTCTTCGCTGGACAAGGGCCGTGGTTATCTTGCCACCATACTGGTCCAGGACGGCACCGTTAAGGTTGGCGACGTTATAATCTCCGGAAGCTACTACGGACGCGTGAAGGCCATGTTCAACGAGCGCGGCCAGAAGGTGGAGGAGGCAGGTCCTTCGACACCCGTATCGCTGCTGGGCCTCAACGGCGCCCCTGCCGCAGGTGAGAAGTTCAATGTGATGGCCGATGAAAAAGAGGCCAAGAGCATTGCCAACCGCCGCGAGCAGCTCATCCGCATCCAGGGCATCAAGACGCAGAAGCACCTTACCCTGGAGGAAATCGGACGCCGCATAGCCATCGGCAACTTCAAGGAACTCAACGTCATTGTGAAGGGCGATGTGGACGGCTCGGTGGAAGCCCTGTCGGACTCCCTCATCAAACTCTCCACGGAGGAAGTGAGGGTGAACGTGATTCACAAGGCCGTGGGTGCCATCTCCGAGTCCGATGTCCTTCTGGCAGAAGCATCCGACGCCGTTATCATCGGCTTCCAGGTGCGTCCTTCATCAGAAGCCCGCAAGGCTGCGGAGAAGGAAGGCATCGAAATCCGCCTCTACTCGGTCATCTACGACTGTATCAACGAGGTGAAGGAAGGTATCGAGGGTATGCTGGAGCCGGAGAAGAAGGAGGAAGTCACCGCAACTGCGGAGGTGAAGCAGACCTTCAAGATTTCCAAGGTTGGCACCGTGGCCGGATGCCAGGTGAAGGAAGGCAAGCTGGTGCAGAAAGCCCAGGTTCGCCTTATCCGCGACGGCATCGTGGTTTACACGGGTGCGCTTGCATCCCTGCAGAGGGGCAAGGACGACGCCAAGGAAGTCGCATCCGGATTCGAGTGCGGCTGCTCGCTGGAGCGCTTCAACGACGTGCACATCGGCGATATCATCGAGGCATTCCAGATCGTGGAAATCAAGCGGAGCTTATAGGAATATAAGTAATGCGAGAAGATAAAGTGCGAAGCCCTCGGCCTTTAAACGGCCGGGGGTTATGCTTTTTATCTGGGTCTCTGTGACATCGGCGCTGACGGTTTCCTTCAGCTTCTGCGCATAAGGGAAATCCGCGGGACGCCACTTGCGTACGATTTCACCGTCGGCAATGTACGTGGCTCCTCCGTTGGCACGGTTAAGGGTGATGAGCGTTTTGTAATCGGCATAAAAGAATGCCACGTTGGAGGGGATATAGACGCTGCTGCCGGGGGCTGTGTTCACAAGGACGATGGGACGGACGCCTTTTCCCGCGTCTGAAATTGCATTGAGCATGGTGTTCAGGCGCATCCAGTCGCATTTTTCCGGATTGTACACCGATATGACAATTACTTTGCCCTGAACGGCCAGTTCGTCCCTGTAATTGCCTTCTTCGTCGCTGAAGGAAAGCACCGGGGCATCCTTTTGGGCGGCATTGCGGATTACGGTATCCACTTTTACGAAGTTCCAGGTGCTGTCCGGGAGATTGTCAAGGGTGAAGGAAGCGCTTTTGCCGTCTTTCTCGTAAATGTATGCAGCATAATAGCCTGCCGGGGAATCATTTTCCAGCGATGCGCTTAGCCTGGCGCCCGGACGGAAATCCGTAAAGTCCACTGCAGGAAGGTGTGTGGCGGAAACGATACCGGCGATTATTATAGACGCGGCACCAATCCAGAAAGCCACTGTATTGTGATTCTTGGGCTCTCCGAACTGCCTGAACGGCAGAAATGCCACAAGGCACAGCAGAACCAGCACCACATTTTTGAGGAAACTCTGCATATGTGTGAGGTGGATTGCCTGGCCGAAGCAGCCGCAGTCCATCTCCGGATTCTTTATAACAAGAATCAGAGTGATTATTGTGAAGACAGCCGTAAGGGCCGATGCTGTCAACGCCGTGAGCTTCCTGAAAACTCCTGTTATCAGGGCTGCGCCGGTTAAGGTTTCCAGCAGGCACATGACCAGGCCGCCTGCCTTGGCCAAGCCGGTGAGGAACCCCACATGGAAGAATTTGAAATATTCGCTTACTATGAGGCTTGTGCCCACGACATCCAGCATTTTCAGGAGTCCGGATGCCACGAATACAATGCCGATTATGGAAGCGGCTGCGCGTCGCAGGGTGTTGTGTTTCATTTCAGGTACCGGTCTACAGTGCCGCGGAGCCGGCGGAAGATATCATCCGGCGGAAGGATATTGCCGTTTTCATCAGAACAATCGATCCGGAGGAATGACGGATCCCTTTCCGTTTCAGCGAGATACAGACTGCGCACGGTTTTCTGGAAGCCGATGCTGCCTTCGTGAATGTCGTGGGAGCCGCCAAGATATGAGCGGTCTGCACCTTTGCGGTCCCGGCTGAGGTTCTTTTCCACGAACGAAATGGGAACGTCCAGGTAAAGGTTGAGATCCGGTTTGGGGAGGCCGAAGGGGCCGAATTCAGTTTCGAATATCCAGTCCCTCAATGCGGCACGTTCCGCGGGATCCTTCAGTTTGGAGCACTGGTATGCGATGTTGGAATACACGTAACGGTCCAGAAGCACGGTTTTGCCTTCTTCCAGGGCCTTGTGAAGCTGTGGAGCCGCGCCGTGACGGTCCTCCGCGAAGAGAAGGGCCACGAGCTGGGGATGCACCATGTCGATGGAGCCGAACTCGCCCCTCAGGAAACGGCTGATGAGAGAGCCGTAAACAGGGGCCTCGTAACGGGGGAAATGAATGTATTCCAGACTTGAGCACCGGCTTTGAAGGTACTCCCGCAGCATTTTCACCTGGGTGGACTTCCCTGCCCCGTCCAGGCCTTCCAGCACTATGAGCATAAGCTATTCTATCACGTAAACATCGTCCCCGGGGGCGGCCAGGTGAAAGTTTTCACGGCCGAACTTTTCCAGGGAATCCCGGTTTGCCTCCAGAGCGGCAATTTCCTCGTCCATCTCCTGGATTTCCGACTGGTATTTGCCGATGAGCTTCTCCTGACGCGACAGTTCCGCCGCACCTTTCACCCAGTTCACCACACTGCTCTTGGAAAGAAAAACAACCCACAGAAGCACTCCCACCGTGACTACGATCACGAAAGGGAAGAAATAATTGTTGTCTTTCCTCCTGAGCCAGGCCCATCTGTTTTTTTTATCCTCCATCCGATGTTTCTTATTTCCTGCGAATTTAGTAAATTTGCAAAACAAAAAGAAAACTAATTATCCAAATTATCATGAAACCTACACTTCTTGTCCTTGCAGCCGGAATGGGAAGCCGCTACGGCGGACTCAAGCAGATGGACGGCCTTGGCCCCAACGGGGAAACCATCATCGACTATTCCATTTACGATGCAGTTGAAGCCGGATTCGGCAAAGTAGTCTATATCGTCCGTGAATACTTCAAGGAGGATATGAAAAAGCACGTGGAGGCCAGGTACGCCAATGTTAAAACCATTGACGGGAAGCCTCTTGAGTTCGTATTCGTAACCCAGGAACTGGACAAGATTCCCGCCGGTTTCAACGTGAATCCGGAAAGGGTGAAGCCTTGGGGCACCGCCCACGCCATGCTTATGGCAAAGGACGTTATCCACGAGCCCTTCGCAGTGATTAACGGCGACGACTATTATGGCAAGGAATCCTTCAAGGTGCTTGGAGACTGGTGCCGCGCCCACGAAAACAGCAAGGGTCAGTACTGCATCATCGGCTTTGAACTGGAGAATACGCTTTCCGAGAACGGCAGCGTTTCCCGCGGTATCTGCCGGTATGACGGAAAGGGCATCCTCCAGGATGTAACCGAGCATCTGGACATCGCCAAGGCCGATGACGGCAAGGTATACGGAGAAAACTCCACAACCGGCGAAAAGGTGGAACTGGCCGCCAAGGCTCTGTGCTCGATGAATATGTGGGGCTTCACTCCGGACTATTTCGGGCAGAGCGAAGAATCCTTCCGCACATTCCTGACCAATTATGGCATGGAACTCAAGAAGGAGTTCTACATCCCCTATGCTGTAGATACCATCGTCAAGAGCGGCAAAGGCCAGTGCGAAGTTCTCTCCACTCCGTCCAAGTGGTTCGGCGTAACCTACAAGGAAGACCGTCCCGGCGTCGTGGCAAAATTTGCCGACCTCGTGGCAAAGGGTGTATACCCCAGCCCGCTCTACAAATAGTATGAGAAAAGTCAGGAATTTCGATTTGTTTTCCTCTCACGCCTGGTATGTGCCGGGCGTGAGCGGGTTGTTTGCCCTCTTCGGGTTCTTCATTCTGGGCGCATTGCTCAGCGGCATCGTCATGGCAATCATGATGATTTTCATGACGCAGCAGGAGATTGCCGATTACGGGATGATAGTGATGTATCCCGTCCAGTTCCTGCCCGCAATGATGTATGCGGCCGGGAAGAGCCGCAGGAACGCGCTGTTTGATCCGGGATATTCCCTTTCCAGCAACCATTTCGGCAAGCTGGGAGTTGCAGGAGCCGTTTTGCTCACCGTGTTATTTACCTATTCCACGATGGTTGCGGCAGACCTTCCCAACTACCTGAACGCCAAATTAACGGAAAGCATACCATGGCTCAAGAAGCTCTACGACATGGTGATGGAAACCATGAAGTCGATGACAGGAGGCCCCCTGTGGTCGTCCTTCCTTGTCACCGCACTCATGGCCCCGTTCTTCGAGGAATGGCTGTGCCGCGGAATGGTGCTTCGGGGCCTCCTTGCCGGCAAGAGGATGAAGCCAGTGTGGGCCATCGTCGTATCGGCACTGTTCTTCGCCCTCATCCACATGAATCCCTGGCAGGCGCTCAACGCCTTCATCCTGGGACTGCTCATGGGCTGGATTTATTACAGGACCGGCAATCTGTGGCTCACCATGCTCATCCACTTCGTGAACAACGGTACGGCTGTGATTATGGGCCACATCGACTCTTTGAAGGACTACGAATACTGGATCGACATGTTGGGCCATACCTGGTATTATGTGGCATTCGCAGTAGCTCTTGCCATCATAATCGGCTGCATGGTGCTGGTGAAAAGGATACCCGTGGAGAATCCATGGGGCAACATCGACAAGGTGGACAATCCTTCATAAGTCCATGTCCGACACCCGCATACTGGGCATTCTGAACCTCACCCCGGACTCGTTCTACGCTCCAAGCAGGACGGCTCCGGGGGATGTCGTTTCAGTGGCTTCCAGGATGCTTGCCGACGGTGCCTGGGCACTGGATCTGGGCGCTGTTTCCACCCGTCCGGGCTCCGCTCCCGTTTCAGAGCAGGAGGAATGGGCGCGTCTGGAACCGGCCCTGCTTGCGTTGCGGGATTCCCTTCCCGGATGCTTGATTTCGGTCGATACCTACCGCAGCGGGATTGTGCAGCGGGTGTATGATACCATTGGGAGGTTTATTGTGAACGACATTTCTGCCGGCGGGATGGATTCCGGGATACTGCCTCTTGTGGGACGGCTTGGACTGCCTTACATCGCCATGCACCTGCACGGAAGCCCGTTTGCACCTTCATCCACGCCCGGGGACGTTGTGGAAGACGTCATTGCGTACTTCCGTGAGTTTTCCCTGCAGGCTGCCTCCTTTGGCATTTCCGACTGGATACTCGACCCGGGCTTCGGCTTCTCCAAAACCCTGGAGCAAAACTGGTCGCTGCTATATCGGCTTTCTGAGCTTCAATGCTTCGAGCGTCCCATTTTGGTTGGCATCTCCCGCAAAAGCATGATCTGGAAACGTTACGGCATAACCCCCGCAGAAGCCCTCCCCGCCACGCAGGACGCACACATGATCGCCCTCCGCGGCGGCGCATCCATCCTCCGCGTCCACGACGTTGCCCCCGCCGTCCAAACCGCCACGCTCTTCGCCGGCGAAAACCTCTGACATACTCCCGCCCTGTGCCGCCGTTTTCCCCGCCGGATATCCACGAAATGTGCCCTGTAGCCCTTTCTAGCTGGATATCTGGTCATCGGCACTTGTGAAACAGGAAAAAATCGTGTATTTTTGCGGTATGGAAGCATTGTTCAAACGTGTGTTTGGAGTGGAGCCGGAGCTGGTGAAACAGCTCGGGGGTTCCGCAAGCCACAGAAAGTACTTCCGCATATCCGGCGGCGGGTATAGTGCCATCGGCGTGGATGGAACTGATGAGGATGAGAACCGTGCGTTCATAACAATCGCCAGGCATTTCAAGTCAAAAGGCATCAACGTGCCGGAGGTGTATGCACAGGAGGGTTTGTGCTATCTGCAGCAGGACCTCGGAGATACGATGTTGTTCGATGTGGCCGTGGCCGATGGGCATTTCGACATTGATTTGCTCACGAAAACAATCAGGGCCCTTCCAAAGATTCAGGTCGATGGCGCCAAAGGCATGCCCTGGGAGGTATGCTACCCCCAGGAGAGTTTCGACGCCCGTATGGTGGATTTCGACCTGAACTATTTCAAGTACGATTACCTCAAACTCACCGGCGCGGAGTTCAACGAAATAAAGTTGCAGGATGATTTCGATCGCCTGAAAGCCGATTTGCTCAAAGACCCGTCGGACACTTTCCTCTACCGCGATTTCAATGCCCGCAACGTGATGGTTTATGGCGGCGAGCCATGGTTCATCGACTTCCAGGGAGGCCGCAGGGGGCCGATATATTACGATGTAGCATCCTTCCTGTGGCAGGCACGGGCGAAATATCCGGAGCAGCTGCGCGAAGAACTCATCGGCAAGTATCTGGAAGCCCTCAGGGAGTATATGCCTGTGGATGAAAAGAAGTTCCGCGAGAGGCTCGCACTGTTTGTACTGTTCCGCCAGCTTCAGGTGCTCGGCTGCTATGGTTTCCGGGGCCTCTGGGAGGGTAAACAGTCGTTCAGGGACAGCATCCCCCCGGCACTTGAAAACGTGCGCTCGCTGCTGCCATTAAAGGATTATCCCTATTTGTCAAAAGTATTGGAATGCTTACGGTAACAATATACAGTTTCTCCTTCAAGAAAGGAATTCCGGAGGATGCATCCGGCAACGGCGGCGGCTACGTCTTCGACTGCCGCAGCACCCACAACCCCGGCAAGTACGAGCGTTTCAAAACCCTCACCGGCCTGGACGCACCCGTGATTGAGTTCCTTGAAGAGGATGGAGAAATACTGAGCTTCCTGGAGCATGTCGACGCTTTGATCGACCACCACGTGGAGCGCTTCCTGGAAAGGGATTTCACCAGCCTGCAGGTGAGTTTCGGCTGCACCGGCGGGCAGCACCGCTCCGTATATTGCGCAGAGCATCTCGCGGCAAGGCTTGCAGGCAGGCCGGGCGTAAAAGTGCATCTCATCCACCGCGAACGTGGCATCGACAAGTGGCTATGAAAGCGATGATATTTGCCGCCGGCCTTGGAACGCGGCTCAAACCCCTCACCGACACAATGCCAAAAGCCCTGGTCCCCGTGGCCGGGAAACCGCTGCTGGCCCATGTGCTGGAGAAACTGGTTGGAGCCGGCTACGACGACATCACCGTAAACGTCCACCACTTCCCCGACCAGATCATCAAGTATCTGGCCGATAACGACTTCGGAGCGCACATCAGCATTTCCGACGAACGTGACCTCCTCCGCGAAACCGGCGGCGGAATCAAGTTCGCCAGGCCGCTTCTCGAGGGTTCTGAGCCCTTCCTTGTACATAATGTGGACATCCTGAGCGATCTGGACCTGGAGTGGTTCCGCAGCCAGCATCGGCCCGATGCCCTTGCCACCCTCCTTGTGAGCGAACGCAAAACCCAGCGCTACCTGCTCTTCGATAGCGATGGCTGTCTTGCCGGCTGGACCAACATCGCCACAGGCGAAGTCCGCAGCCCCCGCGGCTCCATCGACCCTGCCAATTACCGCATGCTCGCCTTCAGCGGCATCCACTGCATATCCCAGGGCATCTTCGACGCCTTCACCCGCTACGGTTTCGGCAACCGCTTCTCCATCATGGACTTCTACCTCACCGCCTGCGCCGACTACCCCATCCGCGCCGCCGTCCCCACCGCCCTCCGCCTCCTCGACGTCGGCAAACTCGACACCCTCACCGAAGCGGAATCCTTCCTCCGCCCGTAAACTGGAATACGCTGATTATCAGCGATTTATTAAAAGGCGGTTCGGAATTTTGCCGAACCGCCTTTTTGTATCTCATTGTGTATCAAACACATCCATTTTTACGCTGTGGGTCAGGTGTAGCCGAAGGTGCCGTGCAATGGACCTTCAGGAGCAAAAACGGCCCAAAATGCTCCCGAAGGTGCCGAGCTATGTACCTTCGGGTGCACCCGGCTAGCGAATTCAGAGGATGGGCGTCATTTTAGGACCGAAAATGATCCCCAACCGACAAAATAACAGGTTCGGCGTCATTTTGGGCCCTAAAATGATCCCGAGTTGGCAATTTGGCCTGTTGGGCGTCATTTTGAGGCCTTTTTTGACGCCGAGCGGAAGAATCCAGGGGGTTTCGTTAAAAATTCGTATATTTGTAGGCTATATGAAGCACGTTTGGTCCGAAATAC
>JAGAAY010000094.1 GCA_017615065.1 Bacteroidales bacterium
CATGGCCTGTCGACACAACTACCCTGACCATTCGCGGCGGAATCTTTACCACCGTCGCCAACCAGTGCCCGTCGAAATACTGGTATTTTGTGAGGGGAATAGTAATCAACCGCTCCAATGTGCTTCTGGAGGGCCTTACGCACTATGTGGAGGGCGAAATTGAACACGGCGCTCCGTATTATGCCTTCATATTTCCCATAGAGGCGGCCGATGTCACCGTGCGGAACTGCCTGCTCACTCCCCACCTAACATACTGGACCATCGGATCGGCAGGAATCCCCGCCCGCATGGGCTCATACGATCTAGGAGCCAACTCATGCGTCAACGTCCGCTGGGAGGACATCACCCAGACAATCGACATCGACAATCCTGCATATTGGGGACTTTTCACCTCCAATCATTGTAAGAACCTCACTATGGAGCGTTGCCGCATTTCCCGATTCGACGCTCACATGGGCGTGGAGAACGTCACTCTCAAGGACTGCGTCTTCGGTCATATGGGCATGCGCTGCGTGGGCTTCGGGCGGCTGTATATGGAGAACTGTGAAGTCCATTACCGCACATTCATCCTTCTCAGGGACGATTACGGCGCATCATGGGACGGCGAGGTGATACTGAAGGATTGCACCCACAAGCCGTACTTCGGCAATCCTATAACGATCATCGACGGAGCCAACAACGGCGACCACGACTTTGGCTATACCTGCAGTCTCCCCCGCAGCATGGAATTCCACAATTTCGTCATTGACGACATCTGCTGCGAAGCCACGGACCAGGTGTATGTATTCGGAACCTTCTCCCGCGACGCCCACGCCTCCGGCCTTGAACCCTACCCTGCCGAAGGCACCATTCTGATGGACAATGTAAGCGTTACCAGCGGAAAGACACTTGGCCTGAGCATGAATCCGGACCTGTTTGCCGGATACTCTGTAAGGTGATTCTTTGTTTTATAAACAAAACTCACTATCTTTACGCAAATATTCAAACCAAAATGTTCCTTCTTGTACTGAAGCTTCTGGGCTCTCTGGCGATGTTCCTTTACGGTATGTCGCTGATGAGCGGCGGATTGCAGAAAATGGCCGGAAACCGCATGCGGGTCTTCATGGCCAAGATGACATCCAACAATTTCAAGTGCATCCTCACCGGTATCGTGGTCACTGCGATGGTGCAGAGTTCAACTGCCACCACCCTGATGATCGTGAGCTTCGTGAACGCCGGTCTTCTTGCCCTGGGCAGCGCCATCGCCGTTATCATGGGTGCCAACATCGGCACAACCGTAACCGCGTGGATTTTCGCCCTCAGCTTCGGAGGAGGCAGCTGGAGCATCGCAACCATCGCCATTCCGCTGATGTTCTTCGCCTTCGTGGCAATGAGCATCAAGAAATATTCGAACCTGGGTGAGTTCCTGATGGGTTTTGCCTTCCTTTTCCTGGGTCTGTCGATCCTGAAGGAAACATCAACCATCCTGCTTGACAACGAAGGTGTACGCGTGTTCCTGAGCACATTGTCCGGGCACGGCATACTCAGCATCTTCCTGTTCATGCTTGCCGGCGCCATCATAACCCTGATGCTTCAGAGTTCCGCAACCGCAACTGCCATCACCATGCTGCTTGTGGCCCAGGGCTACATCCCCTTCACAATGGCCACCGCAATGGTGCTCGGCAGCAACCTCGGTACAACTGTAACCTCCAACATAGCGGCCGCAGTAGCCAACCTCAGTGCAAAACGCACTGCACGCGCGCACTTCCTGTTCAACCTGTTCGGCGTGATTCTGGCCCTGATTTTCTTCAAGCCGTTCATCAATCTTGTCGGCCTTACTGTAGAGGCTCTGGGCTTCCCCAACCCCGTCACCGTCAACTTTGCAGAGGCCGATGCAGCCACGCAGGAGCATCTTGTGGCGTCTCTCCCCTATAGCGTTGCAGTGCTTCACACCGTGTTCAACGTAATTACCACCCTCATCCTTGTGTGGTTCATCCCCCAGCTTGTGAAGATGGTGAAACTCATGGTGCCCACCAAGGGAGAAGACAAGGAAACCTATCGCCTCAAATATATCGGCGTGGGTAAGCTTGCCACCGGCGATATCGCCCTTAACAGCGCCAAGCTGGAAGTGGTGGAATTCGGCGGCCTGTGCAGAAGGGATCTGCAGCATATCCGCGAGGCGGTAAATGCAAAGACACTTGGAGAGTTTGAAGCCGCCGACAAGAAACTGGTCCATTACGAAGAGGTTACGGACAATGTGGAGCGTGAGATAGCAACCTACCTGCGCGAAGTTTCCGGAAATGAGCTCAGCCAGGGCGGTATGGCGCGTGTCCGCGAAATCTACCGCATAATCGGCGAGATGGAATCCCTTGGCGACAGCGGCGAAACCGTGGGCAAGATCCTGGCCCGCCTGTGGAGCCATGACGGCCATTTCACAGAGGATATGCTCCATCGGCTCAACAATATGATCGACCTGCTGGACGAAGCCTACGGCGCGATGGAACACAACCTTTCCACCCCGCTTGTGGAGCTTCACGACATCGCCAATGCGGAGAGTGCGGAAAAGGCCGTGAACGAATACAGGGACCGTCTCCGCGAGGAGCATCTCTCCAACATAGAGAAATCCACCTATCCCTACGAGACAGGCTCATTCTACATGGATCTGGTGAACTGCCTTGAGAAGATGGGCGACTTTATCATTAACATCTCCCAGAGCGTAATGGGAGCCAAGACGTTCTAGATCATGAAAAAGACATTACTCACAATAGCGATGATGCTGGCCGTGCTTGCAGCTACATTTACAGTAGTACTCAAAGAGGTCGGTCCCCATAAGGTGAAAGTGATCAAAGTGCTCCGCACAGTGCTGGGAGTAGAACTCAAGGACGCGTTCAGCATGCTTGAGGAAATGCCCTCAGTCCTTTTGGAGAACGCAACTCAGGAGCAGGCGGAAAGCCTCAGGACAGAACTTGAGGAATTGGGTGCCACCGTTGAAATCGTCCAAAACCAGGATGAATAGAGCAGAGTTTATTTCATTGGCGGTTTTATCCGCCATTTTCTTTTCCTGCTACAAACCGCCCACAGGTGAATCGCCTTTGCCGCCGCCTGCAGGCCCGCAGCCGGAAGAACCCGTGGTTCCGGAGGATAATGATAAGCCTCAGCCAGGCCAGTACGCTCTTCCGCTCATAGAAACCACCGACATCCACGGACATATCGTTTACTCGGAATCCGGCACCCTGCACTACCGCCTGGCCTATATTGCCGATAAAGTGGAGGACATCCGCGGCCGGGGCGACAACTACGACAAGAGCCGCCTCCTTCTTCTTGACGGCGGAGACCTTTATCAGGGTTCAAGCATATCCAACCTGCAGGACGGCCAGCCCATCTACATGGCCATGGACCTGATGGACTACGACGCCGTTACGGTTGGCAATCACGAATTCGACTGGGTGTTCGACACTCTTGTCGACTCGGACGCCACGCTCCCGGATTATGACCGCGGAGGCCTGCATTATATGAACGAAGTCCCTGTGGTGTGCTCCAATCTGTACCGGAACGGCAGCCGTGTATCCTGCACCAGAGACTACGTGATAGTGGAAAAATCGGCCGTGAATGCTTCCGGGGCCACAGTCCCGGTAAAAATCGGTATAATCGGATTCGCCACCAATTACGCCGGCAGCATAATGACATCCAAGTTCGCCGGCATGGGCTATTCCATCAATGCCGATTATTCCCTGGCCGAAAACCTTGCCGCTTCGCTGGAGTCTTCCGGGCAGTGCGACGCAAGCATCCTCCTCGTGCACGGCGCCGCGAACTCATCGGCCGGAAATCTGGGCGGCGGCAGCGTCATCGACCTGGTGCTGGGAGGCCACAGCCATACAACCCAGTCGGGCCGGACAAGCCAGGGCATGCCCTATCTGCAGGGTGGAAGATATGCAGAGCATTATGCCTATGCCAGGCTCTGCTTCACTGTCGATGACGAAGGCGCCGTTTCCTTTTCCGGGGTGGACAGCCAGAACATCTTCACCGTGGACAGCACCCGCGACCTGCATTCAACCCAGGGCCAGAATGCCGATGACCTTTCCGAAACCGTCCTTTCCCTGTCCGACGAAGCCGTGGCCAATGTGGCCGATGAACTTAACGATGTAATAGGATACATCGACGTGAGTGCCACCACATACTACATCTCCGGCAGCGGAGACCGTGCAGCCACGATGTCCAACTGGATGTGCGACATTATCCGCAGGATAGGAGATGCCGATGTCGCCTTCGTGAACAGCGGCGGCATCCGCACTACATTCCCGCTTAACGGCCAGTCCAGGAGGGATATCACCGTGGCAAATGTCTACGACATGTTTCCCTTCTGCAATACCACATATGTATATGACATCACATATGCGGAGCTTCTGAAGGTCTTCACTTATGCGCTCACCAGCGGCGGAAGCGCGCTGTTCTCGCGTGTAACCGGCATCGACTGCTACTATAATGGTGGTACGGTCCGTTCCCTCCGCAAAGACGGGACAGTGATTTATCAGAACGGTTCATGGACAGGCAACTGGGCGGCACGCAACGTGCTCCTGGCAGTAAGCGAATACATCGCCACAACGGAGCGTACCGATTATTACACCGATATTCCCAATCCCCTTATCGAGTGGAACAGCAGTCCCAGGCTCATCGACAATACCATGGTGGACAATGAAAACGCAATCCGCGTCCTCAGGGAGGAAGCGGAAGCGTCGGGCGGCCGTCTCAAGATCGACACGGCTGCGCATTTCATAGAATCCAATTAGAGGGAAGAAGTGTTGGGCTTCTTGATCTTTCGTACGGGGTCGCATGTGAGTGCGATCCCTAATTTGTTGAATGTCTTGCGGTCCACTTCAGAGAGCATCACGGTTGAATGAACCTGCGAACCGGCAAGATTGGGAAGCTGGTCAAGGGCCTGTTTGCACTTCTCGTCCAGCAGGCTGAGCATGGAAAGCGCCACCAGCACCTCATCCGTATGAAGGCGCGGATTATGGCCGTGCAGGTAAGTAACCTTGGTCTTTTGGATGGGGGCGATCATGGTTTTGGGAATGAGCTTGATGTTATGCTCGATGCCCGCGAGATACTTGGTGGCGTTGAGCAGGAGAGCGGCGCTGGGGCCCAGCAGCGGCGACGATTCCGCCGACAGGAGCGTGCCGTCCGGGAGTTCGATGGCGGCGGTTGCAACCCCGCTTTTCTCCAGCCTCTCGCGTGCCACTACCGTGGTTTTACGGTCGGCCGTGGTAATTTTGGCCCGCTTCATCAGCAGGGAAATCTTGTTGATTTCACTCTCCTTGGCCTTGCCGTCGGCAAAATTGCACAGGGCGGTGTAGTAACGGCGTATGATTTCCTGAAGGGATGCCTCGCGGCACACTTCATCGTCACTGATGCAGGATCCGATCATATTCACGCCCATATCGGTGGGGCTCTTGTAAGGGCTCTGGCCGTAGATATCTTCGAACAGGGCGTTCATCACAGGGAAAATCTCGATGTCGCGGTTGTAGTTCACCGCGGTTTCCCCATAGGCCTCCAGATGGAACGGGTCGATCATGTTCACATCCTCCAGATCGGCCGTGGCGGCCTCGTAGGCCATGTTCACGGGGTGCGTGAGAGGCATGCTCCATACGGGGAAGGTTTCGAACTTGGCGTAACCGGCCTTCACTCCCCTCTTGTTCTCCTGATACAGCTGGCTCAGGCATACCGCCATCTTGCCGCTGCCGGGACCGGGGGCAGTGACCACCACCAGGGGTTTGGAAGTAACCACGTAATCGTTCTTGCCGAATCCTTCATCCGAGTCGATGAGGGCCACGTTGTTGGGATATCCTTCGATTGTATGATGGTAGTATACGGTGATGCCCATACGCTCCAGCCGGGCCCTGTATGCCTCGGCGCTGGACTGCCCGTTGAAGTGGGTAATAACTACGCTGTTCACGCTTAATCCGCGTTCCAGGAATTCATCCCTGAGGCGCAGCACGTCAACGTCATAGGTGATACCCAGATCGGCCCTTATCTTGTTCTTTTCGATGTCAACTGCGCTGATGACGATGATAATTTCAAGGTCGTCCTTCAGCTGCATGAGCATCTGGAGCTTACTGTCAGGCTGGAAACCGGGCAGCACACGGCTGGCATGGTAATCGTCGAACAGCTTGCCGCCGAATTCCATGTACAGTTTATCGCCGAATGTGGCGATGCGCTCCTTGATGTGCTCCGATTGAATCTTGAGATATTTCCCGTTGTCGAACCCGTATTTCATACTGCGTTGGTTTCAAAAATACGGGATACAAATTTAGCCATTCCCGAGGATTTTTGCAATTTTTTTTGCCGATGTCGATTATTGTGTTAAATTCGTGTAAAAAATCTGTCTCACAAAATGAGAAAGCATTGGATCGACAATCTTCGCTGGTTCACAGTACTGCTCGTGCTGTTTTACCACGTTATCTACTTCTTTAATAATAAAGGAGTATTCGGAGGCATCGGCGGATTTGGCCCGTATCCTTCCCATCCGCAGTACCAGGATATAGTGATGTACCTCCTGTATCCGTTCTTTATGCCCCTGCTTTTCCTTCTTGCCGGCATCAGCGCCCGTTATGCGCTGGAGAAGAAAACGGCCAAAGAGTGGTTCAAGGCACGCACACGCAAACTTCTGGTTCCCGGCACCATTGGCCTGTTCGTATTCCACTGGATGGTGGGATATTTCAACACGCTTGTGGCTGGGAGAGGAGATATATTCCAAGGACTGCCCGGCCCTGTAAATTACATAATTATGGCTATCAGCGGCATCGGCCCGCTCTGGTTCATACAGGTTCTGTGGCTGCTGTGCATAGTGCTGCTACTGGTGCGTGCCCTTGACAAGAACGACAAGTTCTGGAACTGGTGCGGAAAGCTGGGTCTTGTACCCGTTCTCCTGCTGGGCATCCTGTTGTATCTGGGTTCGTTCACCCTCATCAGAAATCCTCGTCCTGAATCGGCCGACGGCCTACTTAACCTGTACAAGCCCCTGTTCTACTTGATTCCCTTCCTGCTTGGCTACTTCGTATTCTCTCACGACGAAATAATCGAGAAACTCGGCAAAGTGTGGTACATCCTTGGCGGCATGGCCTTCGGCTTCGGCGTGGCTCTGATAACCATCTACTTCGGCCGTGACAACACCAGCCCCGAGTTCCTGCAGAGTCCCCTGAACAGTGTCTACGGCTGGATGGCAATCCTGGGCCTCATCGGCACATTCAAAGCCCTCTTCGACCGCACATCCAAGTTCGCCACCTACATGACACGCAGCAGCTTCGGTATCTACATTGTCCACTATCTTGTAATCGCCAGCCTGGGCTACATGATGAAAACCTACACCCAGCTCCCCCCGTGGTCCATGTACGTAATCCTCACCGTCGCAGTATTCACCTTGTCTCCGCTACTGTACGAGATTTTGCACCGCATACCCGTCGTAAAATGGTGCGTTTTCGGCGAATAAGACATTTGTCTGGGAGAAGCACCTTCTCCCTGTCGACAAATGTCTATTAACAGGGAAAAAGGCGTGAAATGCAAGTAGCTTATACTCAGTATATTATGCAATTCTAGTCCGGCTGTGAGCCGGACTAGAATCTTATAAATAATTGACTTTTAGTTAGTTACATTTCACGGGGAATGTGGTGAAACTTACCCCAGTAAAGGAAATCATTGCAGGATCGTCCAGGAGGCGGTCCTGTTCTGTGTAGAAGAACACGGAATTGCGCACTGAAATGTCGTGGATCATGCCGATGTTGCCGGCGGCACGGACGGCGATGCGGGCATCGCGGCAGACTACGCGCTCAATCACGATGTCGCAGAACTCGGGCAGGTATGAGAGGGATTCCGGCGCCACGGCATCCTCGTAGCCTGCGGGGCGGTTGGCGTAGGTGGTTTCAAACACTATCGCCTCTCCCCTGATGTCGCTCATGATGATATCGCTGATGTGGATGTTGGAGCATTTGCCGCCGCGTTCCGGGGCGCTCTTGAAGCGCAGGCCGGTATCCGTGCCGCTGAAGGTGTTGTGCCTTACCACAATATCCTCCATGCCTCCTGAGAACTCTGAGCCGATGACGAAGCCGCCGTGCGCATGGAACACCGTATTGTTCTCCACAAGAACGTTCTTGCAGGGGCCGTCCTCCACGCCTTTGGGACCGCCGCCGGCCTTCAGGCAGATGCCGTCATCGCCCACATCCACCATGCATCCACGGACAACCACGTTTCGGCTGCTCATTATGTCGATGCCGTCGCCATTCTGAGCATTCCACGGGCAGCGGACCACCACGCCCTCAATCAGCACATCCTTGCACCTCTGCGGCACAAGATGGAACTTTGGCGAATTCTGCAGGGTAACGCCGCTGACCGTAACGCGCTCGCATTCCGTAAACCGCACCAGGTGCGTACGCATCTTCTCCTGAGCGCGGTAATCATCGGCAATATCGGCATAAAAGTTCAGCCCGAAAGGATACCAGAGCTTGCCGTCTTCCGTGACGGTGCCGCCCATGCGCTTGTAATCGGCCCATTCCACATCCGACACCTTGCCGCGCTTCACGGCCCTCCACCATTCGCCGTTGCCGTCGATTATTCCCTCGCCGCTGATGCTCACGTCATGCCGCTTAGAGGCCGATATGCAGGGCTTGACCTTGCCGTCCACCAGGAAATCGGCCTTGTTAGGGGAAAAGAGGATGAACGCTCCCCTCTCCAGGTGCAGGTCGATGTTGTCCTTAAGGACGATGGGGCCGCTCAGGAACAGCCCTTCAGGAACGATCAGATGCCCGCCGCCTTTCTTAACCAGCGCTTTAACTGCATTGCTGAAAGCTTCTGTGTTCAAGGTGATTCCGTCGGCCACGGCACCGTAGTCCATAAGGCTCACGCTGTTGTCCGGAATACGGGCCGGCTCCTGCGCAAACAGCCCCGATACGCTCATGGCTGCTGCAACGATAAGTATAAAACGCTTCATTACTCTTCGGGTTCAAACATGGGATCCCAGGCTGGAAGCAGAGTGGGTTTCTGGTTCATGAGTCCAAGAATGTCCGCCGGCACATACTTCTTCTCCACCACAAGGCGGAACATGTACTCGTCGAACCACTGGTCCGTCATGATTATATTGCCCTTGTAGCCGCTGGAGGCGCCCCAGCTGTTCTCCACCATCCACTTCACGGGCTTGCCGTCGCGGATGTCCACTGCAATCAGCGTCATGGCGTGAGTGGAGCCGCTTGCTCCGGTGAGGATACGCTCCTTCTTGTCCATGGTGAAATGTACGCCCAGGAGCGACTCATAATCGAAATTGGCGATATCGGCCACTCCCCTCTTGCGGTCCAGGAACTTGCCCACGTCGCAGGAGAAATACAGCGCCGTGTTGTCCTTGATGGAGGCTATGGCCATCTCCTTGATGCGGTCCATGGGAAGGTTCAGGTACACCCAGTTCTGGCCGTCGTAAACGTGACGGTCGTACTCGATTTCATATACCTTGTTGTATTCCAGCGTGGGGTTGTTCATCACCATCACGTAATTGTTCTCCAGATCCTCGCCGATGAATTCCTTGTAGAAACCCAGCGGAGTGTAGGTTTTCTCGCTCACGAACTTGCCCTTGGAATCGTACCTGGCCCAGGTGAACTCCGTGGGAGGCACGCCAAGGCAAAGTGCCAGGACGCGGTATACCTCCTTGAGCATTTCCATTTTCGTGGTCTGGATTCCGGAGCGGCCCACCGAGCGCAGCTTGAGGCCGTCCTGGCGCAGCAGATTGCTCAGCTGCACCCTCATCTGGGAGGTGCTGTTGGCGCTGAGAGTCTCCGGCATGGCATCGGCCGGAACAACACCGTATTTCATCACCAGGTTGGACACTCCCGTGAACTGCCCGCCGTCGCCGATGGGATGGGCGAAAAGCCATTCCACCTTCCTGTCGTCCATGGGCAGGTTCCTGGTGTCGATGACGGCCTGAAGGAACAGATTGGCCTTCTCCAGCTGGTCATAGAAGAACAGGTAGTTCTGGGAGAGCGTGAACTGTCCCAGGTCGTATTTGTCGATTATCTTTGCGCGGAGGACGTTCATGCCGGTGAACAGCCAGCAGCGGCCGGACGACTTCTGGTCCGTGCGGCCCACCGTTTTCACCTCGTCGCTGAAATGCGTGTCGATCATGGCGATCCTTTCCGTGGAAGCGGCCAGGACGTTTATGCCGGCGGCGTTCAGCGCGTTCTGGATTGCGCGGTCTCCCGCGTCACCCTTGAATGAAGACCTCAGGGTTTCCAGCATTTCCGGGGAGATGCCGCCCGCGTTCTGTGCAAATGCGCCGGCACATACAAGCGCCGCTGCGCACAGGAGAACAAGTTTTCTCATTGCAATACAATGTATTAATTCAACTGTTGTCTGCGAAGATACGAAATCTTTCCTTATTTCGCCAAATATACCTATATTTGTAGACATATAACACGTACAAGAAACTATGTCCGAGCAAAAATTCAGGGTCGAAAGCGACCTCCTTGGCGAACTTCAGGTTCCCGCCGATGCCTACTACGGAGTACAAACCCAGAGGGCACTCAACAATTACAGGATTTCCACAACCAAGATGTACCACTATCCGGAGTACATCATAGCGATGGCCTATGTAAAGATGGCCGCCGCTGCAGCCAACGTGGAACTTGGCGTCCTTGATCCCATGATCGGAAACGCCATCGTGGAGGCCTGCAAGGAAATAGTGGCCGGCAAACTGCACGACCAGTTCCCCGTGGACATGATGCAGGGCGGCGCCGGAACATCGGTGAACATGAATGCCAACGAGGTTATTGCAAACCGCGCCCTGGAGCTTCTCGGCCACAACAAGGGAGAATACCAGTACTGCTCCCCCAACGACCACGTGAACTGCGCCCAGAGCACCAACGATGCATATCCCACCGCATTCCGCTATACATTCTTCCGCATGAACAGGATTCTCATCCAGTCGCTGGAGAGCCTTATCGCTTCGTTCAGAGCAAAGGGAACGGAATTCAAGGATATCATCAAGATGGGCCGCACCCAGTTGCAGGATGCCGTTCCCATGACATCCGGCCAGGAGTTCAACGCCTTCGCCAACAACCTTGAAGAAGAAATCGCCAACCTTAACCGCAATGCGGTCCTGCTCAAGGAAATCAATATGGGCGGCACCGCCATCGGCACAGGCCTCAATGCCGTTCCCGGATTCGCGGAGCTGTGCACCCGTAAACTGTCGGAGTTCACCGGGGATTCCTTCGAAAAGGCTCCGGACCTTGTGGAAGCCACGCCGGATACCGGAGCCTATGTAAGCTATTCCGCAGCCCTCAAGCGCCTTGCCATCAAGCTCTCCAAGACCTGCAACGACCTCAGGCTCCTTGCCTCCGGCCCCCGCTGCGGCCTTCACGAAATCAACCTGCCCCCCATGGCTCCCGGTTCATCCATCATGCCCGGCAAGGTTAATCCCGTTATCCCCGAGCTCACCAACCAGGTATGCTTCAAGGTCATCGGCAACGATACCTGCGTCGCATTCGCCGCAGAGGCCGGCCAGCTGCAGCTGAACGTGATGGAACCCGTTATCGCGGAATCCATCCTGGAAAGCATCACATGGCTGAAGAATGCCATGGATACCCTCCGCACAAAGTGCATCGACGGCATCACCGTAAACGCCAAGCACTGCTACAAGATGGTCAAGAACTCCATCGGCATAGTAACCGCCCTTAACCCCTACATCGGCTACAAGGCGTCCACCAAGCTTGCCAAGGAAGCACTGGAAACCGGCGGCAGCGTGTACGACCTTGTGCTTGAGCACGGCATCATGACAAAGGAAAGGCTGGACGAAGCCCTGGATCCCAAGGCCATGACCACATCGCACGAATTCATCAAATGACACCCGCGCAAAGGGATAATCTTATAAGATGGGCCTCTTTGTATGAAACGAAGGATTTCATACAGGGAGACCCTTCCTGGTTCATGCACCAGGTGGAAGGCCCCCTAAACCGGGAAGCGCTGGCATTTATAACCTCGTGCCTCAGTTACGGGGCCCGTTCCCAGTTCCTTCCCAAGGTTCAGCAGCTGCTGGACTGGAGCGGGCCGATGGTGCACGAATGGGTGCTGCGGGGCGGCTTTGCCAAACACCTGCAAGCTCAGGACAGGCATTGTTTCTACAGGCTGAATACATGCTCAGACATATATGATTTCCTGGATACATATAAAGGAATACTTCAAGTATCCGGAAGTCTTGGAGAATATGTCAGGGGCACCGGTGCAAGCACGGGCCTGGAGGCGGTAAAGGCCATCTGCTCCCGATTCGGCGGGGCCGGAGGGCTTGTGCCAAGGGATGCGTCATCGGCATGCAAGAGAGTATGCATGTTCCTCCGCTGGATGGTTCGGGACGGCTCCCCCGTCGACCTGGGGCTCTGGTCCGGCTTCATCGACAAACGCACCCTCATAATCCCCATGGATACGCATGTCCTGTCGGAGGCCGCTAAACTCGGGCTTATCGGCAGCCGCACAGCATCGATGAGCGCCGCCGTCAAGCTCACAAAGGCCCTGGCCGATGTGTTTCCGGAGGATCCCCTCAAGGGAGATTTCGCCCTTTTCGGCTACGGCGTTTCCGGCGCGTAAGTTGCAAATGAAGAATTTTATTCTTACATTTGAAGGAATAAAAGCAAATTCAACACAAATTCTTTTTATATGAAAAAGTCACTTCTTCTGATCGGAGCCGTGCTCCTTGGAATGACCGCCGCAACATTGGCCTATGCCGATAATTGCGGATGCTATGCGGAAACCCGCGCGGAGGGTATCGCCCTCTGTGAAAGAGGTCTTCACCAGAAAGCGGTGGAATTCTTCATCGCCGCGAAGAACTGCAACGACGTTCCCGCCAACAACGACCTGGACGCCCTCATTGCAAAATGCAGGGAACACATGTTCGGCTTCAAGATTACCAAACTTGAACTTGGCAACACGGATGTCGACGACCGCGAACTTGGCGAGTATGGAGAATCCTACCATCAGTCCGAGCTCTGCTACCTCACTCCCCGCATCACCTATACCGCATCCCAGGAAGGATCCCTCCTTATTGGAATCAAGGTGTTCGAGCCGGACGGCACACTTTCCGGAGACCCGGAGAACGAGTTCAGCTATACATATGATCTCGCCGTCCAGGAAGGACGCGGCAGATGGAAAATACTCGGCGGCTGGGGCACCGCAGCCGGCGGCGCTTTCGAGCCCGGTGAATACACAGTTGAAATCTGGGCCCTCGGCCAGTGCCTGGCAAGCGGCAAGACCACCGTCCTGCCGGATCCCCAGCCGGAACCCAAGGTCCTTGTGAACGGTTCAAGTGAAATCCACCTCGAATTCCCCGTTGCCGGTGGCACAAAGCACATCGACGTCCAGAATTTCACCGCGACGGATTTCGACGCATGGCTGCTTCCCGATTTCTGCACGGTGACCAACATCACCAAGAAAGGCTTCGACCTGGTTTGCGAACGCAACGAGACTCCCGTCGTAAGAACCGACTATTTCTGTGTATCCGTGGAGGACTATACAGCAAGCGCTACGGTTTATGTTGAACAGGAAACTTACGCAAAATGCACCAAGCTCCTCGTTGACGGCAAAGACGGCGAACAGGAAATCAATTCAAAATTCGAATATGCCGGCGGCAAGGAAATCTTCTTCGTGGAGACTGACAGCCCGGACTATCAGATATGGGGCGTCCCCGGTTTCTGCAGTGTTCACCAGAAAACCGCAACCAGCTTCTACATCGTCTGCGAATCCAACCCCTATATTGAAGAAAGGACCGACTACTTCAGGGTCGAGGCAGGCAGGCTGAAAGTTACCGTAAACGTAAGCCAGGCGGGCAATCCCGACGGCGAATCCATGTTCGGAGACACCGGCGGCGACGTAGACCAGAGCGACTATGTGGATACCTACATGGGCTATCCCAACATCATCGGCGAGCCTGAAACATGGCTGGCAGTCCTTGGCCACATGATGGAGAATCCCGTGAGCGTCTACAATGACAACAGCTGCTACAAAGGCCTCATGAGCAATGGCCTCCGCAACGGCTACGGCGTTTATTACTGGCCTGTGAAGAGCTACTACTTCGGCGAATGGAAAGACGGCGAACGCGAAGGCATGGGCATCTACATCATCGGCGATTTCTCATACAAGTTCAACAACTGCCCCGGCACCGTTGTCTATGTGGGTGAGTTCGTGAACAACAAGGCTCACGGAACAGGAACCTGCTACGACAGGGACGGAAACCTTGTCTACTACGGCGAATTCATCGACGGAGTCCCCCAGGGAGAGTATCCCAACGGCGAAAACTATTCCAGCTACAAGTTCCAGATTTTCCATGTCGATGACAGCGACGTGCCCAGATGGTATGTGGGCGAGACCGACGGCACCGACCGTCACGGCTGGGGCGTCCAGATCTGGGACGACTTCGACTGCTGCTTCGGCCTCTGGTCCAACGGTGAGCGTGTCGGGGAGAACGGACAGCTCTTCATGGACCGTTCCGGCGCGGTTATTGAAATGAGGGAATATAATTAACGGAAACCTGCCATGAGAATGAACAGTCTCATACTGTTAGGCGCGATGCTTTTCCTCCACGGCTCCTTCACGGCGGCCGCGGAGGAAAGTGCGCCGCGTTACGTCTCCCAGAATATTTATCTGTACGTGGACAGTAACGCCAGCGAATCGTCAAGCAGCTTCGACGCCGCAGGCGGCAGGGAAATATTCTTTGTAGACACCAATGCTCCGGAATACTCGGTGACGGGTCTCCCCTCCTGGTGTGTTCTGGAAAACAAGTCGCGCACGAGTTTCCTTATCGTGTACGAATCCAACTCCGGGGCCGCACGCAGTTTCACTTTCCATGTGACTGCCGGTCCCAAAACCGTGAAAGTAACCATTACCCAGGCCGAAACCAACGGAGTGGAGCTCTCGTCCGTGGGCTGGGTTGCCGCCCTTGACAAGGTCCTTACAAACGTAACCAAAACGTACAGGAACGCCGACGGCAATTCCGACCGCTTCAAGGGAGAACTCAATTCCCAGGGCAAGCGCCACGGCTTCGGCATATATAAATGGTATGAAGGATCATGCTATCTCGGCGAGTACGAGAACGGAACGCGCAGCGGATCGGGCATCTACCTGGTTGGCGGCAGCAATTTCCAGTTCGGCGCATGCGAGGGCTGCATGGTCTATGTGGGCGGGTATTCCGGCGGCAAGGCTTCCGGAGAAGGCACCTGCTACGACGAATACGGCCGGGCAATCTACCGCGGCCGCTTCTCCGCAGGCTCCCCTTCCGACCTCTATCCCGGCAAGGGCAACTATTCTGACTATCGCTTCGAGTGGCTCCCCGTGGACGGCGGAGTCTACTTCGGAGAAACCGTCAAGGGAGTGCCCGGCGGTCTTGGAATCTTCCTTGCCGATAACGGCGACGCATGGTTCGGTTATTACCGCAATGGCAACCGCATGAGCGGCATCGACCTTCAATACTCCAGCGGAAAAGTCCGGCGCCCCGAATAAACACACTGAAACTTAACCTTTAATAAATGGAAAAATATATTCTCGCGCTCGACCAGGGCACCAGTTCAAGCAGGGCCATAGTTTTCGACCACGACGGACAGATCCGCTCTACGGCGCAGATGGAATTCACCCAATACTTTCCCAAACCCGGCTGGGTGGAGCACGACCCTATGGAGATATGGTCGTCGGAGGCCGCGGTAATTGCAGAGGCCATCACCAAAATCGGCATAGGTGGCAAGGAAATCGCCGCCATCGGCATAACAAACCAAAGGGAAACCACCATTGTCTGGGACGCTGAAACCGGTGCTCCCGTGTACAATGCCATCGTTTGGCAGGACAGGCGTACCTCCGAGTTCTGCGATTCCCTTCGCGACAGGACAGATTTCATACGCTCCAAGACGGGGCTCATCATCGACGCATATTTCTCCGGCACCAAGATCAAATGGATCCTGGACAATGTACCGGGCGCACGGGAAAAGGCCGAGGCCGGCAAACTGCGTTTCGGAACTGTGGATTCATGGCTGGTATGGCAGCTCACTCGCGGAACCGTGCACGTGACAGACGTTACCAACGCCTCTCGCACCATGCTGTTCAACATCCACACGCTGCAGTGGGACAAGGATCTTCTTGATCTCTTCGGCATTCCCCTGTCGATGATGCCTGCAGTGAAATCCTCTTCCGAGGTCTACGGCTGCACAAAAACCACAATCTTTGCGCACGAGGTTCCCATCGGAGGCATCGCAGGTGACCAGCAGGCCGCCCTTTTCGGCCAGATGTGCACCACGCCCGGCTCTGTGAAGAACACCTACGGCACGGGCTGCTTCCTTCTGATGAACACCGGCGAAAAGCCGATATTGAGCAAGAACAGCCTCCTCACCACCATCGCATGGAAAATAGGAGATACCGTGAATTACGCCCTTGAAGGGTCGATATTCGTAGGCGGCTC
>JAGAAY010000095.1 GCA_017615065.1 Bacteroidales bacterium
AACCTCGGCGAACTTGTCGGCAAATCCAAGCTGGAATGCGGCGTCCATGTGCTGGAGAACCACATCGTCATGCACGGCCACGTTGCCGGAGGTCTCGTACGCCACGTGCACGTTGTGGCCCTGCGTTGCAAGGCGGATGAACGTGCCGCCCATGGAAATCACGTCGTCGTCCGGGTGCGGGCTGAAGATGAGAACCGTCTTGGGGAACGGCTTAGCGCTTACGGGGCGCGTGCTGTCATCGGCATTGGGTTTGCCGCCGGGCCAGCCGGTGATGGTATGCTGGAGGTCGTTGAACACCTCGATGTTGATCTTGTCGAAGGGGCCGTATTTCTCCAGGAGCTCGCTCAGGGAGTTGTCCAGATAATCCTTCTCAGTGAGCTTGAGAATGGGTTTGTGAACCTGCTGGCACAGCCATACAACGGCTTTGCGGATGAATTTGCGGGTCCAGTCGCAGGGGCCGATGAGCCAGGGCGCGATTATGCGCGTGAGCTCCGCGGCGGCAACCTCATCCACATAAAGGGAAATATTGTCGTGCGCCTGGAGGTACGATGCCGGGCAAAGCGGGTCCGGACGGCCTTCAGCGACGGCTTTTACCGCAGCCACCTTATCTTCGCCCCATGCCATGAGGATAATCCTTCCGGCGGAAAGCATTGTGCCGATGCCGATGGTAATGGCCTTGTCGGGCGTGAGCGAAATGTCGTGGTTGAAGTTCTTGGCCTGGCGCTTGCGGCTCTTGTACGACAGCCTCACCGTGCGGGTGCGGCCCTTGGGGGTGGAACCGGCCTCGTTGAAGCCCACCTGGCCCTGTTCTCCCATGCCGATGACCAGAAGGTCAAGCCCTGTTGCGATTTTGTCGTACTGCGCGCAGTAGTCGGAAACCTGGTCCTGGGGCACGGTGCCGTCGGGAATATGGATATTTTCCTCCTTGATGTCCACCTTGTCCAGGAAGCTCTCGTGGAGCTTGAAATTGCGGCTCTGCCTTTCTTCCTTTGCCGACGGATAATACTCGTCGATGGAAACCACTTCCACGTTCTTGAATGATACCTCTCCGGCCTCATAGCGACGCGCGAGCTCGTTGTAGAGGCTCTGCGGCGTTGCGCCTGTGGTGAGTCCAAGGCGGAACAGACGGCCCTCGGGGGCGTTATTCACCGCGTTCACGATAATATCGGCAATATCCTTTGCCGCCAGACGCGATTCCTTGTAGATTTCGGTGGAAATTTTCTCGTAGCTGTGGAGAATTCCCTTGGGCAGGCCTTTCTCTATGAGGCCGCCGTCATAAGGAAGAGTGAAATGTTTGCTCATATTATTGGTTCAGGTTTATTAGCAGTGTAACATTACGGTGAGGCCGGCCATCACGATGGACACCATGCTCATAAGTTTGATGAGGATGTTTAGCGAAGGACCGGATGTGTCCTTGAAGGGGTCTCCCACCGTGTCGCCCACAACCGTGGCGTGGTGGCTGGCGGAGTTCTTGCCGCCGAAATTGCCTTCCTCCACGAACTTCTTGGCATTGTCCCATGCGCCGCCGGAGTTGGCCAGGAATACCGCCAGGACGAAGCCTGCGCCCAGACCGCCGGCAAGAAGGCCGATGACGCCCGCAGGGCCCAGGATCACGCCCACGAGCATGGGGGCGATGATTGCGAGAAGCGACGGGAATATCATCTCGTGCTGCGCGGCCTTGGTGCTGATGCGCACGCAGGATGTGTAATCCGGACGCTTCTTGCCTTCCAGGATGCCAAGGATCTCGCGGAACTGACGGCGCACCTCAACCACCATCTTCTGGGCGGCGCGTCCCACGGCGTTCATCGTGAGGCCGCAGAACAGGAATGCCATCATTGAGCCGATGAAGATGCCCACCAGTACGGAGGGGTTCATCAGCGTGATATCGTAGTGGTTCACCACATCGGTAATCGAGGCCTGCGACATGCGGGTGAATTCCGCAGCCATTTCGCCGCCCTTCTGGGCCAGATGGCCGAAGCCGATCTTGATTTCCTCGATGTACGACGCCAGCAGGGCCAGGGCCGTGAGAGCAGCAGAGCCGATGGCAAAGCCCTTTCCGGTTGCGGCGGTGGTGTTGCCCAGGGAGTCCAGGATATCCGTCTTTTCGCGCACGGAAGGATCCAACTCGCTCATCTGTGCGTTGCCGCCCGCGTTATCCGCGATGGGGCCGTATGCGTCGGTTGCCAGGGTTATGCCCAGCGTTGAGAGCATACCCACAGCCGCGATGGAAATGCCGTAGAGGCCGAGGCTCAGGGTGTCCGTGGAGAAATGGAACCCGGTTGCAAAGCCATAAGCCAGAAGGATGGCCACGGCGATTGTGAGCACCGGAACCGCGGTGGAAATCATGCCCAGGCCCACGCCGTTGATGATAACGGTGGCAGGGCCGGTTTGCGCGCTCTCCGCCAGCTTCTGGGTGGGTTTATATGAATGTGAAGTGTAATACTCTGTTATCTTGCCGATGATGACGCCCGCCAACAGGCCGCTTATCACGCTGAGCGAAAGCTGCCACCACTGCGGCAGGCCGTCCTGTCCGCGGAAGCCCAGGATGTAGAAAATCCCGAACGAGAACACCGCGATGAGCACTGCGCTGAGGTTTGTGCCGATGCTGAGGCTCTTGAGCAGGTCCTTGAGGCTTGCGCCTTCCTTGGTGCGAACGGTGTAGATGCCCAGGATGCTCAGCACAACGCCTACAGCCGCAATGAGCATGGGTGCCATGATGGCCATCCACTGCACGCCCTCGCCTTTATTGAAGAAGGCCGATGCGCCCAGGGCCATGGTTGCGAGAATGGAACCGCAATAGCTCTCGTACAGGTCGGCACCCATGCCGGCCACGTCGCCCACGTTGTCGCCTACGTTATCGGCAATGGTTGCAGGGTTGCGGGGGTCGTCCTCCGGGATGTCCTGCTCCACCTTGCCCACGATATCGGCACCCACATCGGCCGCTTTGGTATAAATGCCGCCGCCCACACGCGCGAACAGCGCCTGCGTGGATGCACCCATACCGAAGGTGAGCATTGTGGTGGTTATGGTTACAAGGGTTTGCGATGCGGTTGCGTCGTGCACGAATGCCTTGAGGATGATCATCCACAGGGAGATGTCCAGCAGGCCAAGGCCCACCACGGTGAGGCCCATTACGGCGCCGCTGCGGAACGCAACCTTAAGGCCGCTGTTCAGGCTCCGCATTGTAGCGTTGGCGGTACGGGCCGATGCATACGTTGCCGTGCGCATACCCACAAATCCCGCCAGTCCGCTGAAGAAGCCGCCCGTTAAAAACGCAAACGGCACCCACGTATTCTGAACATGGAAGCCGTACGCAAGTATCGCAAACAGCACCGCCAGCACGGCGAACACAATCACCACAACCTTGTATTGCTGCTTCAGATAAGCCATTGCGCCCTCACGCACATACTGTGCAATCTCCTTCATAACTGCCGTCCCCTCGCTCTCCTTCATCATCCCCCTGAAGAAAATCCAGGCGAACAGAAGTGCCAGAACCGACGCTGCAGGAACCAGATAGAATAACCAACTCATAGGTTTTAGTTTTAAGCAATTACTCCTCTGCCTTAGGGGCTTCCTCAGCTGCAGGTGCTGCTTCCTCGGCGGGAGCTTCGGCCTTGGGGGCCTCGGGCTCTGCCTTGGGAGCGGCCTTGCGGCTGCGGCGGGTTGCCTTCTTCTCTGCCTTGGGGGCTGCGAGGGCGGCTTCGTTGAAGTCTACGAATTCAAGAAGCACGGTCTCGCCGCCGTCTCCCTGACGGAAGCCGGTGTGGAGGATACGGAGGTATCCGCCGGGACGGTCGGCCACCTTGGGGGCGATAGTGCGGAAGAGTTCGGCAGTTGCCTCTTTGTCTTTCAGATAGCTGAAGACAACGCGGCGGGAGTGAGTGCTGTCGTCCTTTGCTTTGGTTACGAGGGGTTCCACGTAAGGCTTCAGGGCTTTCGCCTTGGCTTCCGTAGTGCTGATCCTCTTCTTGATGATGAGGGAGGATGCCATATTTGCGAGAAGGGCCTTGCGGTGACCGCTCTTGCGACCAAGATGATTGACGGCTTTATTGTGTCTCATAACTAAACGTTGTTCTTTTTCTTAGGTTCAATATTGTACTTGGTGACATCCATACCGAAGGAAAGCTTCATCTTCTCCACCAGCAGGTCGATTTCGTTGAGGCTCTTGCGGCCGAAGTTGCGGAACTTCATGAGTTCGCTGCGGCTGTAGGATACCAGATCGGCAAATGTG
>JAGAAY010000096.1 GCA_017615065.1 Bacteroidales bacterium
CCTGTTACGAAGATGCCTTCCTCGGCCATCTTTGCGGCGAATTTCTGGGACAGAGGGGCGTCGTACAGCATTACGGCGCATATGGCGCTCTGGGTGGGCTTGATGTCGAAGCCGGCGGCCATCATCTTGTCGCGGAAATAGTTCACGTTCTCCAGCAGTTTGTCGTGAAGGGCATTGCTCTCGCCCAGGATCTTGAAGGTTTCAAGGGCGGCGCCTGCGATCATCGGGGGGATGGAGTTGGAGAACAGGTAAGGGCGCGAGCGCTGGCGCAGCATGTCGATTATCTCCTTGCGGCCGGTTGTGAAGCCGCCCACGGCACCGCCGAATGCCTTGCCCAGGGTGCCGGTGAAGATGTCGATGCGGCCGTAGCAGCCGAACTGCTCTGCAACGCCGTGGCCTGTGGGGCCGACAACGCCGGCGGAGTGGCTCTCATCCACCATCACCAGGGCGTCGTACTTCTCTGCCAGGTCGCAGATTTTGTCCATGGGGGCCACGTTGCCGTCCATGGAGAAAACGCCGTCGGTTACGATTATGCGGAAGCGGCAGGCCTGGGCGGCTTGCAGCTGGGCCTCGAGATCGGCCATATCGGCATTGGCATAACGGAAACGCTGGGCCTTGCACAGGCGCACGCCGTCGATGATGGAGGCGTGGTTGAGCGAGTCGGAGATTATGGCGTCATCGGCAGTGAAGAGGGGCTCGAATACGCCGCCGTTCGCGTCGAAGCAGGCTGCTTAGAGGATGGCGTCATCGGTATGGAAATAATCGGCGATGGCCTTCTCCAGCTGCTTGTGGATGTCCTGCGTGCCGCAGATGAAGCGCACCGACGACATGCCGTAGCCGCGCTCGTCCATTGCACGCTTTGCGGCTTCTATGAGGCGGGGATTGTCGGCCAGGCCGAGGTAGTTGTTGGCGCAGAAATTAAGGGCCTTGGAACCGTCTTCCAGCGTTATTTCGGCGCTTTGGGCCGATGCGATGTTGCGTTCTTTCTTGTACAGGCCGGCTTCGTCGATGGAGCGGAGGGTGTCCTGAAGATGCTTTTGGAATTTTCCGTACATGGTTATCAGTTTATTTGTGCTTTCAACCCTCAAATTTATGGAAAATATATCGAAAATCCATTAAAAACATTTAAATTTGCGTACCACATTTGAGATAACCATGAAGAATGTACTCGTGATCGGCTCAACGGGCCAGATCGGTTCGGAACTTACAATGAAGATACGCCGGGAAATCCCCGGAAGCACGGTTGTGGCAGGCTATATCCCCGGGGCTGAGCCCAAGGGGGAACTGCTGGAATCCGGCCCCGCGGAGATTGCCGATGTGCGCGACGCCGCAGCCCTTGCCGATATAGTAAAGAGGTATAGGATAGACACTATATATAATCTTGCAGCCCTTCTGTCGGCCGTGGCAGAACGCAAGCCCCTGCTGGCCTGGGACATCCAGATGAACGGCCTCCTGAACATCCTGGAGGTGGCCCGCGAGAACAACGCCGCCGTGTTCACTCCTTCGTCCATCGGCTCGTTCGGTCCGGAAACCCCGCGCGTGGGAACTCCCCAGGACACAATCCAGCGGCCCCGCTCAATGTACGGAGTAACCAAGGTTGCCACGGAGCTGCTCAGCGACTATTACTTCCATAAATACGGCGTAGACACCCGTTCGGTGCGCTTCCCTGGCCTCATCTCCAATGTAACCCTCCCCGGAGGCGGCACAACGGACTATGCCGTGGAAGTGTATTATGCCGCCGTGAAGGGAGAAGAGTTCGTGTGCCCCATCGCCCCCGGAACATACATGGACATGATGTATATGCCGGACGCACTTAAGGCCGCCATCGACCTTATGAATGCCGATCCCTCCCGCCTGATCCACCGCAATTCCTTCAATATCGCATCCATGAGCTTCGAGCCGGAACAGATTTTCGCAAAGATTCGCGAATACATCCCGGGGCTCCGGGTGCGCTATGAGGTAGACCCTGTGCGTCAGGCTATTGCCACCTCCTGGCCGGACAGCATGGATGACAGTTGCGCCCGTGCGGAATGGGACTGGAAACCCGTTTATGACATGGATTCCATGACGCGTGACATGATTGACTGCTTGCGCAAGCGCTATAATAATAACAATTTATAACTTCAATCGTTTGTTTTAGTTACAAATTGTAATCAATAACATATTAAAAGCGGCTTTCGGGCCGCTTTTATTGTGCTATTTACCTATTAAATTGAAAGAAATAAATTGGCGCTTAATTTTATATCGCTGATAATCAATAAGTTAAATAATTTTTCAAAAAATTTCAAAAAAATCTTTTGAAAAAATTTGCAAAACAAAAAAATGTTCGTAACTTTGCATCGGATTGAGAACGCAAGGGGTTCTCCCGGTGCAATCAGTCTATTGGTTATTAGTTTTAGTGTTATTAATTATGTGGTTAGAATAAGCGTCCGCCTGTGAGGGCCGATGCTTATTTTTTTTGTATCTTTGCCGTATGATACGTTATATTCTTCCGGCTCTTGCAGCCCTCATCATTTCCTGCGCACCTAAAAAAGACGCGGACACCGAGTACGCGAAAGACCTCATCAAACCAGGCGAGGCCATTCCGGAATTCTCTATCAACGACATGGACGGTACCGCCCGTACTAAGGCGGATCTCCTTGGCAGTTATGTAGTCCTGGACTTCTGGGCAACATGGTGCCCGGACTGCAGGGCCGATATCCCCGCAATGAAGGAGCTCTACAACAAATACGGCAACGACGTGCTGTTCGTCGGCGTATCGTTCGACACTGAGAAGGAAAAGCTTATGAGTTTCCTTGAAGAGAACGAAGTGGAGTGGGACCAGCTAAGCGACTTCGTAACGAAAAAGGAATCCCCCGTGGCTGAAAAGTTTCACGTGAAGTGGATTCCTTCCATGTATCTTGTGGATCCCGAGGGCAAGGTTGTCCTTGGAACCGTGATGATCGAAAAACTCGCCGCCGCGCTGGAAAAGCTATAGCTCGTACACCCTGGCGCGAACCCATTGGGCCCATTCTATCGGCTTCCGGCTTTCGTCGAACTGCTGCCATGGAATGGGCTTTCCTATTACCACACGGTATGTGCTTCCCTGGGCGCGGTAGAGTTCATCCACCAGAAGCGCCATGGCAAGGGGAAATTTCTTGTTTATGCCGGTAATCTTGCCGATCCAGTCCATGAAATAGAAGCGCCAGGTATTCCTGCCGTAGAAGTGCACGGGAATGATGTCCCTCTGATACTTTACGCTTTTTGTAATGAAAGCCTTGGTCCAGGGCAGGTCCTGAACAGTGCCTTTGATCTTGCGGGAGCACACGCCGGCAGGGAAAATCAGAACCTGATTGTCACCGGAGAACATCTCCTCAGTAAGGGCAGGGAGGGCGCGTGACTGGCCACCGGTCTTGTTCACTGCCACCATGAACGGCTGCAGTTGCTTGAGGCTGGCCAGAAAGTCATTGGCCATGAACTTTATGTTGCTGTTCCACTTCTTGCCGAATATGGTGATGATGGAAAGGGCGTCGTTGCCTCCCAGCGGGTGGTTGCAGGCCACGGTGTAGCGGCCTTCGTCCGGCACGTTCTCCAGCCCCTCTATCTGCAGTTTCACGCCAAGGTGATTCAGGGTTTTCTCCGTGAATTCCACTCCGGAATAGCCCTTGACGAACCATTCGTTGAGCCATTTCTCGTGAAGGAGTTTCTTTACGATACTGGATACCAGTTTAGGGGTTTTGCCTTTGAATTTTTTCGCAAGGATCTTGTCGACGCTTATGGTGTAGTCAATCTGTTCCATGGGTTTGGCTTTAGGTTTTTAATCGTGCTAATTTATTACAAAAACACGAAAAATACAATAATAAGTGTTATCTTTGCGGCCAATATGAAATCGAGGTTAAGAGAAGTACTTAAGCATTACCTGATGTTCTCCATCACCTGCAGCGCAGGTACGGTGGTGGACCTGGCCGTGCACTGGCTGCTGTCAACCACAGTCCTGGATTTCTCCTACTGGGCAAAACTCTGGGTGGCGCCCACCATTTCATTCGAAATGGCCACCATCACGAATTTCATAATCGCCTACCATTACGTATGGCGTGAACGCATTTCCGACAAATCGTCCCGCTCCTTCTGGCGCCACTTCGCGGCCTTCAACGCCACCAGCTTCGGCGCATTCCTCCTGAAGTTCGCCGTGATGCAGGGCGTGCACTTCCTCTTCGTCTCGCTCAACGTGCTGCAAACAGCATCCTACGAGCCCACACTGTGCAACTTCATCGGCATGCTCTTCTCGGGCACGTTCAACTTCTTCATGAACGAGTTCATCATCTTCGGTAAGAAGTCCAAGAAAAAATCCGGCGAATCCTGATCTCGGCGTCATTTTAAGACGTTATTTGATCCCGAAACCGGTTTTTTGCCGATTCGGGATCATTTTTGGCCCTTTTTTGACGCCGAGTTGGCAAAATCTCAGGTTGGGCGTCATTTTTAGGTCGATTTTGACGCCGGGTTGGCAAATTCTCGGGTTGGGCGTCATTTTGAGGCCGATTTTGACGCCGGGTTGTCGATAATTGTCTGGGAGAAGATATTTGGTTCCCGGGGAACTCCGTTTCGCTACGCTTCACTTCGGCCCCTCCCACAATCTACTGCGTCCCGGCAAGCCGGAACTTGTATCTTGCGGGCCCCTCCCCCTGCCCGTGTCCGGGGGTGGACACGTCCCCGGGAATCAAATATCTTCTCCCTGCCGACAATTATCGCCTAATACAACGCGCGGAGGAGGCGGAGTTTCCAGGATTCGGGGAGGATGCGGACGAGGAGGCCGACGGAGGCGTAGTCCAGGCGAGGGATTACGCGGATGTGCATTTTGCGGCGCTTGAGTTCGCGGAGGACGGCCTTGCCGATGACGGAGGGTTCCATGCCGCCCAGTTCGTCTTTTTCAATCTTGCGGAGATTGCGGTCCATCGCAGCCTTGTAGGGCGATGAGGGATCCTGGGCGGCCGCATTGAACTTGCGGGCAGCAGTGAAGCCGGTCTTGACATCGCCGGGGAGGATGCTGCAGCACTGGATGCCGGTGCCGGCGAGTTCCATGGACAAAGACTCCGACAGGGACAGCATTGCCGCCTTCACTGAGCTGTAGAAACCCTGGAACGGCAGCTGCAGGATGGCCATGACGGAGGTTATGGTAATGATGCGGCCGAAGCCCTGGGCACGGAACTGCGGAAGGCAGGCCTGGATAGTTTTGAGCGCACCGAAGTAGTTGGTTTCGAACTGGTAGCGGGCTTCTTCCTCAAGGGTGCCTTCCACGGGGCCGTAGATGCCGTTGCCGGCGTTGCACACCACTGCGTCCAGTCTCCCCTCTTTGGCCACGATGTCTTTCACAACGGCCTCCAGGCCAGATGCGTCGTTGATATCCAGCGATACCGGCACGATAAGAGGAGAGGAATCCTGAACTGTTCCGCGGCGGGATGCCGCATATACCTTAATGCCGGAGGAGGCAAGAAGTTTAGCCGTTGCAGCCCCGATACCGCTGCTGCCTCCGGTGACCAATGCTACTTTTACTTTATCCATATCATTGCAAATTTACTCATTCTCCCCAAAATAGGCAAGAAAGTGTTTTGTTTATGAACAAAAAGTCCTAACTTTGGGAAATTATGCGCGCGCGTAAACTATATATGGCATCAGTGCTGCTGGCAGTTTTCATGTCGGCAGCGGGCCTCCGCGCCCAGGAAACGGACTCGCTCCTGAACAGCATCCTGCTCAATACGGACAGGGCCCGCGTAATGCACGATCCCGAAAAAGCACGCGCCTGGAGCGCCTCACTTTACAGTAAGGTGGAAATGGACGCCACCCACATGGAGTGGCTCGTAAACTCCGGCCTGCTCAAAAAGTCGCTCGGATTCGTGAACGAATACAAGGACACATCGGCAATTTCCGGGGAGCCTTTCCTGCCGGTGATGATTTCCGAAACAAGGTCGGATTTTTACCATTCGCTGGAGCCGGTGATCGACCGCGAGGTAATCCGGGCCAACCGTATTTCCGGGGCCGATGCCGACAACATCATGAGCCAGTTCAGCGGCGACGGCGTGCTCAAGGCCAACTTCTACAGGCCGTACATCCAGCTCTTCGACCTGGATATCCCCTCTCCCGCGGCCGCGGAAGGCCAGGGTTACTACTCCTTCTTCTTCCGCGACAGCGTGGAATTCAACGGCCGCAACACATACCGCATACATTTCCTTCCCAAGAAGGACATCAGCGCCCCCATGTTCGAGGGCCAGCTGTACATCGACGCTGAAGACTACGCCATAGCCTTCGTCCATGCCCGCCTGTCGGAGAATTCCAACGTGAACTGGATCCGATATCTGGTAATGGACATCCGCAACCGCAAACTCCCGGACGGCACCTGGTTCTACGATCAGGAAGACCTGTACCTGAGCTTCTCCCCCACCCACGGCAAGGTTATCAAGACCGTCGACGTGATGGGCCACAGGCAGGTTGTATTCGACACCCCGGTATTCGGTCCCGTAACGGATCCCGACGCCCTCGCCAGCAAGAACGCCATCGAGATGAGCGCCAAGCAGGACTACGACGACGGATGGTGGGCCGATTCGCGCACAATCCCGCTCACCGAGCATGAAGCAGGCATTTACGAGATGGTAGACAGGGTCCAGGCCAGCACCCCCTACAAGGTGGTGTACAGCCTTGCCGACATGTTCTCCACCGGATATCTCCAGAACCATGACTGGGGCATCGGCTTCGGTCCCTGGGCAAGAACTGTAACATTCAACGATACGGAAGGCCTGCGCACCCAGATCGGCTTCAAGACCTTCAAGGAATTCAGCACCTTCGTGAGGCTTTCCGGATACGCTGCATACGGATGGAAAGACCGGCAATTCAAGGGCCGCGGCACCGCGGAATTCATGTTCCGCAGGGATCAGACCCGCAAACTCAAACTCCAGTACAAACGCGATTTCCAGCAGCTCGGCCTTGGCACGGGCCTGTTCAAGGAGAACAACATATTCAACTCCCTGCTTGCCAAATCCAGCTACAACAAGCAGAGCATGGTCCAGAGCATCTTTGCCGAGTACCAGCATGAGTTCTCCCCTTCCTTCAACAGCTACTTCACGCTGGAGAACCGCAGGATGTGGGGCAACGACGCCGTTCCCCTGCTGAGGCAGGACGGCATCACCCTGGATCCGTGGTTTACATCCAACCAGTTCTCGGTCAAGGCACGCTTCTCGCGTGAGGAAACCGTAAGCCGCGGAGTCTTCGACAAGAGTTTCGTGTATACCCGTTACCCGGTGCTCACGCTCTGCTTCACCGGCGGGCAGTGGGGCAACGACTGGGGCGCCAACCTGTACGCCAAGCCGGAATTCATGGTAGACTGGAACTTCCCGGCCGGCCCCGCCGGTTCCGGCATGATGCACCTAGACGGCGGCCTTGTAATCGGCGATGTCCCCTATCCCATACTGAAAGTTCACGAGGGTAACGAGACAATGTTCCATAACCGCCTGTCCTTCGCCTGCATGGACTACTACGAGTACGCATCTGACCGCTGGCTGAGCTTCTTCTACGAGCACAATTTCAACGGCCTCCTCCTTGGAAGGATTCCGCTGATAAAGCAACTGAAGCTCAGGGAGATGGTCACCTTGCGCGGCGCATGGGGCGATATTAGCCAGACTAACCTGAACGGTCCCTATCAGCTGCTGCCCACAACAGGTACCATCGGCCTGGTTCCGTATATTGAGGCAGGCGCGGGAATAAGCAATATCTTCAGGATTGTCCGCGTAGACTGCTTCTGGAGGCTTACCCACAGGGAGCAGCAAACCAGGAACTTCGCATTCAACATCGGCATAGACCTTAATTTCTGATATGGAGGAAAAGGGCATAAAAGTGCGCTTCCTGGACAGGACAGCCACAATGGAAGGCGGCTCGCACATGCTGCCGTTCCCCGGCTTCGTTTACGTCACCGGCGGAGACCTGGTGGTGGAGTCGGAGTCGCAGCTGTTCCAGTGCAGCGCCGGGCATCTCCTGTTCATGCCGGAGGGAGTGGCCTTTTCGCTCCGTCACAGCGCCGACCTTCAGGGCATCGAGGTTTCCTTCAAGGCCGATGACCTCCGCGACGCATCCCACCCCGTCCTGCATCGTCAGCACGCTCTGCAGCACACGTTCTGGTTCCAGGATGCAGCCCTTATGGGAGCCCTGCTCACAAAAATGGCCGAAGCCTCGGAAAACGGGAATGTCCGCATGCTCCGGAGCGGCATCGACCTTGCCCTATGCATGCTGGGCCCTGCCGGCGATACCGCTGAAGATGTTCCCGGCCGCTTCCTCAAACTGGTATTCGACCACGGCGGCCCCATCCTGGGAGTATCGGACTATGCAGAGCAGCTGGGAGTAAGCACCGGCTATCTCAACCGGGTGGTACGGAACAAGACCTTCCGCTCCCCCATGGACTGGGTGGGCATCTCCCGCATCGGCAAGGCAAAAGACCTTCTCCGCGGTACGCGCATGAGCATGGCGGAAGTGGCCGATGCCGTTGGAATCGACGACCAGTCCTATTTTGCCAGATTCTTCAGGAAAATGACCGGGATCACTCCCAGGGAATACCGCGAAGGCGGCCCGGGACGCGACTAATAATAGGGATCCTCATCCGGGTGCTCTTCCCGGTACCTCACTTCATACAGGTAGATATCGTCCGGAATCCGGAACGTGACCGGATCCGACTTGGTGGTTACCGACACGAATCCAAGGCCTCCCTCCACGTTGGACGGGATGGTAGTGGGCTCAAAGAACATGGTAGCGTCGTATCCCCTGTTGGCCAGAGTGGTCATCGCCTTGAGATAGTAGTATTCCTCGAAGCTCAGATGTTCCAGAACCACATGGACATAGCCGGGATCAGGGTCCTCGGGAAGAGGATGCATGTAGCTATAGCCCGCAATCAGATTCTCCATGCTTACGTTCACCCTAAGCGTGCGGGTCTCACCATTGAAGGTGTTGTCGTTGAAAATCAGGTATGAATTGGTAATCTCCAGAAGTTCGCTCAGGAGGTCTCCGGTATTGAGCGTACCCTCCGACAGCACAGGGTCCGTGGAGCCGTCGGCAGGAATGATTAAAGAAACGGATCTCTTGCCCTCCCCGTCCTGTTGATCGTAGCACTCCTCCATGTAGAAAGTGAGACGGTAGAAGTTCCTTACCCCCGGCTTGTCACTGATCTTAATCTTGAACTGCATGTTCACCTCGGTGTATCCGGAGCCCTTGATTATGGTGCGGAGGGTATCCACCGACTCCATGTTCACCTTTTCCGGAACAATAATGGTGGACTTCACCTTGCCGTATTTTGTCGATGCCTCCACAACAACGTTGTCGCCGGGCTTAAAAGAGCCGGAGTAATTATAAGGAATACCCTTATCGTATCTGTAATCGTTGCTGACGGGTTGCTCTGCAGCCTGCACCGGAGCACCGCCGTTCACGCTTACCGTGACGGTTGCATCCCGTAGCCCTTCAGTATCCGCAACAGTGCTGGCACTGAGATATATGATACTTTCGTCCTGCCCCGTCTTAAGCTGGGCGTTCATTATCACCTTCACGGACGTATCCTTCGGCTCCAGCACAACCTCCGTTGTGCATGCACATGCCATCATCGCGGCAAGGGCTGCTGTCAATACTCTAGAATTCATACGTATAGCTTATGGAGGGAAGAATCGGAAGTATGGTGACCTTGTTCAGAACCAGCTGTTTCTCGCTGGTGCCATCCTCGGGATTGTAAACCGTCTGGAAGTTCACAAAAACAAGGTTGGGGTTCATGTAATTGTATACGTTGTACACGCTGAAGTTCCACAGGCCGTGGCCTTTCTTCGTGCGCACGTTCATGCCCAGGTTGAGCCTGTGGCTGGGAGGAAGGCGGAAGTTGTTGCGGTGGGCAACATAATCGGCCTCGATTATCTGGCCCTCGGGGGTCTGCACCACGGTTTTGCGGTCCGGCACTGTGGTGGTGCCTCCGGTGGCGAAAGACCAGGCAGCGTTGAAATCGACCCGCCTGTTGAGCTTGTATGTGAGGTTGATGTTCACGTCGTGACGGCGGTCGTACTTGTAGGGGAAGCGCTCGCCCAGGTTGATTGAGCCGTCAGGGAAGATTCGGTCGCTCTTGGCCAGGGTGTAGGCGATCCAGCCTGTGAGCGGGCCTGCAGTTCTCTGCACCATGAATTCCACGCCCATCGACCGGCCGTTGCCCATCTCCACTTTGTCTTCCCAGCCCGTAGACGAGCCGAAGGTAATCGTGCCGTCCTTGTATTCCAGAAGGTTCTTGATTGCCTTGTAGTAGGTTTCGAGGGAGAATTCCCAACCGTCGAGCCCGTCATAATAGGCGCCCAGGGAGAACTGGTCCGACGTTACCGGCTTGATATCCTTGGTGATAGGCACCCACAGGTCTATGGGCAGCGAAACCGAAGAGGAACTCAGCAGGTGAACGTACTGGGCCATCCTTGCATATCCGCCCTTGAAGGTGAAGCCCGCATCCAGCGAGTACTTCAGCGCCAGACGCGGCTGCAGGTTGAAATACGGTTTGGTATCCGTATAGAAGAACGACATGTTAAGGCCCGGATTCACCGTAAAATGGTCCCCGAGCGAGATATCATCCTCTATCCAGGCCGACAGGTCATGTCCATAATAGCCGTTTGGATTGCCGTACTGCATGTCCTGCTTGTCCTGCTCACCCTCATTGGTTTCCAGGGTTACCGCGGAAAGGATCTGCGGCGAGAAAGTATGGAAGATGTACTCCGTTCCGAACTTGATGAGATGCCTGGGATTGGGCACGTAATCGAAGTCGATACGGGCGCTCAGATCCCGGATTCCCGAATTGTAGTTCATGTCGAAACGCATCGCATAATCGTCCCCGTTCTTCTGCCTCATGCCGGTGTGCATGAGCATACGGTACTGGTTGAACGAGACCGTGGTGTTGGAGAACAGCTTATGCGAGAAGATATGGTTCCAGCGTACCGAAGCCACGTCGTTGCCCCATCCAATTCCAAGGTCAGTGCGGGAGAAGGCATCGCCGTCGTCGTCTTTATACTGCATGCCGATTTTGTCCCGTCCGCTGTACGCCCCGAAAATGAAGCGGTCTTTGTCGCTCAGGCGCCACGTGACCTTTCCGTTAAGGTCGTAGAAATAGTAGTTCAGATGCCTTAAATCACTTTCCTGCGAGTGCAGGTACAGTCGTATCAGCGGATCATAGAACAGCGAATGCAGGCCGCGGGCGCTCACGCTGTAGCTGAGCTTGTCCTTGATAATCGGCCCTTCCACATGAGCCTTGTCGGTGAGGGCGCCTATGCCGATGGAGCCGTGCGTCTCCTTCATGTTGCCGTCGTTGGTGCGGATATCCACAACCGACGATACCCTGCCGCTGTACCGGGCCGGGAACGAGCCCTTGTACAGGGTGACCTTCTTCACGGCCTCGGTCTGGAATACCGACAGGATGCCCAGCATATGGTCTACATTATATATAGGTACGCCGTCCAGCAGGATGAGGTTCTCGTCCGGCCCGCCGCCACGCACGTACAGGCCCGTAAAGCCTTCGTTGCCGCCCTGCACGCCGGGCATCATCTGGATTGCCTTCAGGACATCGGCCTCACCGAAAAGCACCGGAGTGTTGCGAACCTGGGCAATGGGCACTTCCATCGACCCCAGGTATGTGGAATTAATTCCGGCGTCCCTCTGCGCGACCACCACCACCTCGCCCAGCATGATGGAGGGATTCATCACCACGTTGATTACCGTGTCCCTGGTGAAATCCAGCGACATGGTCACGGGTTCATAGCCCACATAGCTGTACTGGATGTTGTATTTGCCGCGGGGAATCGTAAGCGTGTAATAACCGTAAACGTTGGTTACGGCACCGGTGCGAACGGATTCCCCTTCTGCGAGCAGGCCGGCGCCGATGAGGGTTTCACCGGTTTCCTGGTCCGTGATATGACCGCTTACAGTAATGCTCGAGCGCTGTGCAAACATATGCACGGCGCCCGCAAGCAGCATTATGCAGCAGATGAGTCTTTTCATCAGGCTAGTCCTGTGTTATATACTCGAAGGTCTTCACCTTTATGAGTTTGCCCTTTGCATTATACGTATACACCACCTTCTTGCGGCCGAATTCGTTGTACTCGAATTTCTGGTAGGAGACCAGCTTGCCGCGAAGGTCGTAGGTGAGTTCCTTGGACACTTTGCCGTTTGAGTCGTACTCGTAGCGCTTGCGCCACTTGATGCCGTTTGCATCGTACTCGATTTCCTCTATCTTCTTGCCTTCCGGGCTGTAGGTGGTCACATGGTCCAGCATCTTGTGGCTGCTGCCGGGGTTGCTGTTCCACTCCTTGATCACAAGGTTCTTCTTGTTAATGGTTGAAGCGGTGCCCTGGCCCGACGTACCGTGGTTCTGGGCACATGCCAGAATGGACAGGAGCATGGATACTGCAACAAGGGATAACTTTAGATATTTCATATAATTATGCATTTTTCAACCGGGTGCTTTCCTTATCAATTTCTGTGCCTTTGACGGCATCCAGTACCGTCAGGACGCCGCCTTTTATAATAAAATGCAGGTCATAGCCGAAAACTTGCATTCCATACACTCTGTTTTCATCGTCCTGATACGCAGGGCGGGGATCCAGCGACAGGATCTGCTCCAGCGCCTCTTTCTGGTTGACGCTGAAAGGGAGCCCCTCGCGGAATTCCACCGTCAATGAATGTGCGGGGGCAGCGGCGGCGAAGCCGGGAGCCGCGTCCGGGAAGGAATCGGCATAAGGGATATACGGCTTGATGTCGAAGATGGGGGTGCCGTCAACCAGATCCGCCCCTCTCACGACGATATGGTTATTGCCGATGCTTTCCACCTCCACGCATGACAGGCCGATGGGATTGGGCCGATACGGCGATCGCGTTGCCCAGACACCCATACTGCGGTTTCCGCCCAGCCTGGGTGGCCTCACGGTGGGATTCCACTCCTGCTTGCCGTTAAGGCTGAAGCCCCAGATGAGCCAGATGCGGCTGAAGCCTTCCAGGCCTTTGAGGGCCTCCTGCACGCCGTAGCTCCCAAGAAACTCCACACGGCCGGTCACAGCCGGGGCGAGACCGCTCTGGCGGGGCGTTCCGAATTTGGCCTGGACGGGGCCGCGGTATGTGGCTATCTGCGTCAGGTTCATCAGTACAAATTTAAGTATTATTACAGTTTTACCCAAAAATTTAGTAAATTTGTAGACTTGATTGAACAACTTAAACCATTTATATCTTATGAAAAGAATCGTACTTGTGCGCCACGGCGAAAGCGTTTGGAATCAGGAAAACCGTTTCACCGGCTGGACAGATGTAGACCTTAGCCCCAAGGGCGTGAACGAGGCCATCGAGGCAGGAAAACTCCTCAAGGCGGAAGGTTTCACCTTCGGCAAGGCTTATACCTCATATCTCAAGAGGGCCGTGAAAACCCTGAACAATATCCTTGACAACATGGATCTTGACTGGATTCCCGTGGAAAAGAGCTGGAGGCTCAACGAGAAGCACTACGGCAATCTCCAGGGCCTGAACAAGGCGGAAACCGCAGAGAAATACGGTGACGCACAGGTAAAGATCTGGCGCCGCAGCTACGACGTGGCTCCCCTTCCCCTTGCCGAGGACGACAAGCGCAACCCCAAGTTCGATCCCCGCTACGCAGCCCTTGCAGATTCCGATATTCCCCGTACCGAGTCTCTGAAAGACGCCATCGCCCGTGCGGTTCCCTACTGGAAAGAGGTTATCTTCCCCAACCTGGCAACCGAGGACAATCTTATCGTGGTTGCACACGGTAACTCCCTGCGCGGCATCATCAAGTACCTCAAGAACATTTCCGACGAGGACATCGTGAGCCTTAACCTCCCCACTGCCGTTCCCTACGTCTTCGAGTTCGACGAAAAGGGCAATCTGGTGAAGGACTACTTCCTGGGAGACCAGGAGGCAATCGCCGCCAAGATGAACGCCGTGGCCAACCAGGGCAAGGCAAAGTAAGCATATGAAGAAATTCCTTCAAGTCCTCGGGGTCCTGTTCATACTGGTCCTGCTCGGGGCTGGCGGCCTGCTGCTTTTCAGGAAAGGCCCGGACAACCAGCAGGTAGTGAAGGCCGATAACGGGGTAAAGATTGCAACCGAGCCCCTGAGTTTCTACATCAAGGACAGGGTGATAAGCGGGCAGGTATACCACCTGGCCGTAGATACCACCAAGGCCCTTAAACCCGCCGTCGTATACTGCCAGGCCATGGAATACGGCAATTCCTGGTGCCAGGATATTGCGGCTCAGGGTCTGGTGGCCTACTGCTTCGACTTCACCTCTCCGGACTTGAAAACCCGTGAGAAAGAACTGAAGGAAGTAGTGAAGCAGGTGGGCGCCCTCCGCTATGTGGACGCATCCCGCGTATTTGTCCTGGGCGAAGGCAACGGCTGCCACGTGGCCAGCGTATACACCTTCAACAACGCCAAGAAAGTGGCGGGCCTCATGCTCCTTTCCCCCGGCTTCAACCCTCTTGAACTCTCCTACAAGGCAAAGCACTACAAAGGCCAGGTTCTCGTCATAGACGAAACCCTCGGCCACAAAGCAGCCATCGCCGAAATGCTTGAGTATATCAAACCTTAAAGGTTGCGGGAAGCAATATGTGCAGTAGACCAGGCGGCTTGCAGATTAAAGCCGCCTGTTATTGCATCTATGTCCAGGATCTCGCCGGCGAAGAAGAGGCCGGGATGGAGGCGGCACTGCATTGTGGACGGGTCGATGGCGGAGAGGTCCACCCCGCCGGCAGTGACAAACTCGTCGCGGAAGTGATTGCGGCCGTCAATGCGTGAGGGGGCGGCGGTGAGCATTGCCACCAGGCGCGAGAAACCCTTGCTGCCCAGTTCTCCCCTGCGGATATCATCCCTCAGGCCCGCCAGGCCGATGATGTATTGCCACAGGCGCAGCGGCAGGCTGAAGGGTGCTGATGACGCCAGCAGTTTCTGCTTATTATCCGATACGAACTCTTTAAGGGCCGATTCCACGTCGGCCTGCGGCAGTGCTGTCCAGTTGATAGACAACGGGGCGTTGTAGCCGTAGTCGTGCAGGTAGCGGGCGGCATAGGAGGACAGCTTGAGCACAGCCGGGCCACTGAGGCCCCAGTCCGTGATGAGCAGCTGGCCCTGCGAGCGGAAACCCGTGCCGGGGATTGCCAGCTGGGCCGGGACTACCAGGCCCATGAGGGCGCGGAGGGCCGGATCGTTAACGGTGAAGGTAAACAGGGACGGGACGCACTGCACCCAGGGGATGTCCAGCCCGTCCAGAAGCGGCAGGCCGCGTGGTGCGCCGCCCACTGTGACCAGAACGGAATCGGCCTCGGCGGAGGAGCCATCGGCAAAGCCAAGCCGCCAGGCGGCATCGGCCTTCATTAATGATACGGCTTTTTTGCCCAAGTGGAGCTGCACTCCCCCATCGGCCATGCGACGCTGGAGCGCCCGGACTATTTCCCTGGCGTCCTGCGATGCCGGGAACACGCAGCCGTCGGGCTCCGTCACAAAGCCGCCTACGCCGGCCTGGGTGAACCAGCGGAGAGTGTCCTGCGGGGAGAATTCCTTGAGGGCGCGCTTCATCAGACGGGCCCCGCGGGGATAGGCTTCCTCCACGGAGCGAAGGTGCTCGAAGCTGTTGGTGATGTTGCACCTTCCGCCGCCGGTGACGGCAAGTTTGGCCATGGGCACAGATGCGGACTCGTATACGTCAACCCGGGCGCCGCGGATATCGGCGGCGGCGAAACATCCGGCGGCGCCGGCCCCTATTATCGCGACCCGTTTCATCGGACACAAATTTACATATTATCCGCCACTGATGCAAAATCCCTTGCATAATAGCGCAGGATACATTAATTTTGCAAAAACAACAAGAATGAGAAAGTTCATCCTCAGCATGTCGGTCCTGCTGGCCGCGGTTACGGCATCGGCCCAGGAATTTTCGTACACGCCCAACTTTTATACAGGTACTAATTTAATGCGGTTCAGCCTGCTGGATTATTTCGGATTCGGCTTCACCGTGCCCACCGGAGGCTACATGAACACCATATCGGCAAACTTCCTGTCAAATACCAATTTCGGCAGGAACCGCGAGATTTACTTCAACACGATGTACGTAGAGTACCTGCCGGTTCCCTTCCTGGGCGTGGGCATGGGCCTGGACTGCCACTGGAGTTCCTTCCGGATGAACAAAACCCATTACTGGCTTCCCAAGGACTACGGAGAATGCGCAACAGTGGCCGGTATCTCAGACGACTTTTCCAAAGTGAACAGGTCGGTCCTCCGCGTTTTCAGCATCGACATGCCAATCGACATAAACGTTCATTACGGTCCCCTGGCGGTTAACATGGGCGTGAGCATGGAAATCAATTTCCCCGGCTACACCTCGTTCAAAGGCGTGGACACGAATGGCAACAAGGTCAAGAACGGCAATCTGCGTTCCACCTCCATCGAAACGGAACCCATTACCGTCAACGTCCACGGCGCCGTCTCGTACTACGGTTTCGGCATGTTCGTGAAATACCGTCCCGTGCCGCAGTTCGACGAGGACGGAGGCCCAGTTATGGAAACCATTAGCTTCGGAATATTATTGAATTAACCAGATATTATGAAAGACACAAAGATCATCGCAGCAGGCATACTTGGCTTGTGCCTCATCGTGTTCGGCTTCGTGCTAAAGGCCGGCATTGACGATTTTATCAACAAGGACCGCAAGGTTACCGTGAAGGGCCTTTGCGAGAGAGAGGTGGATGCCAATCTCGTAACCTGGAGCTTCTCCACCTACGTTACCGGCAACACCCTCCCCTCGCTGTACCAGGACATCCAGAATACCAACAGCCTGGTGGTTGCTTTCCTCAAGGCAAACGGCATCACTGACGATGAAATCTCCATCCTTCCCCCGGACGTGGAAGACCGCGTGGCCAACCGCTGGTCCAACGAATACATCCCCTTCAACTACAAGCTCACCACCCAGATCAGCGTCAATTCCACCGACGTGGCAAAGGTGCAGGCTATTGTGATGAAGCAGGGAGAACTCCTGGCCAAGGGAATCGCCCTGGGCGGATACAATTCACTCAATTACCAGTACACCGACTTCCAGACCATCAAGCAGGAAATGATAGAAGAGGCCATCGCCAACGCCAAGAAAACTGCAACGCAGTTCGTATCCAACTACGGCAGCCGCCTGGGCAAGGTGATCACCGCCGACCAGGGACAGTTTTCCATGGAATCCAAGGACGACAACCCCAGCGTGAAGAAGATCCGCGGGGTCGCTACTATAACCTATGCAATATCACGTTAGTATGAAAAAGATTATCTTATCCTCAATCCTGCTGCTTGCAGGACTCGCAGCCGGCTATGCCCAGGAAAAAGAGGCAGATGTTAAACCCAGTTTCTGGAAAGACACTTATGTACAGGTTGCAGACGGCGGAGCCCTGGATCTCACCACCGGTGTCGGCAACACATTCGAACTAAGTGCGGGAAAGATGTTCACCAAATGCGTAGGCGCCAGTCTCAGCTACACCAATGTGTACATCTTTGACGACAGCCGCAGTTTCATGGACCATATGCTCGGCGCCGGTTTTGTGTGGAGTTTCCTCGGCAATGTGGACACCGACAGCTGGAAGCCTGTATTCATACCGGAAATCGGCCTGATGGTATCCGGCAGAGACAGCCAGAGTTCACCCGCCCTGCCGTACATCGCCAACAGCCTTGCCAACTACTTCCGGATCCACAAGAACGTTGACCTTGTGCTCAACGCAAAGTTGTATACCAGCCTGGATCCTCAAAACCAAGGCAAGGTTGCCTTCATCTCAATGCCCACCGCATGCCTTACCTTAGGCGCGCGCTACCGCTTCTAGCCCAGGTGCTCGATAAGGATTTTAATTCCGATACCTATAAGAATCAATCCGCCCAGAATCGAGGGGCGGATTTTTTTATTCACCGCCGCCCCGAATTTATGGCCGATGAGGTAGCCGGCCACGGAAAAGATGAACGATCCGGCGCCGATTATGTCGATGGGTGCCCACATCATCGACACTGAAGAATAGCCGTTGCAGGCGAATGAAATGCCGATTGCAAGGGCGTCGATGCTGGTTGCCACGGCAAGGAGGATGCGGCTCCAGAACTTGCGGGGGTTGATGCCATCCTCTTCTTCGCCCTTGATGCCGTCCCACAGCATCTTGCCGCCGATAAGCGCCAGCATGGCGAAGGCCACCCAATGGTCCACTGCCTCGATGTAATGCTCGAAACTGCTTGTGAGAAGCCAGCCGATGAGCGGCATCAGGCCCTGGAAAAGGCCGAACCAGAAGGCCAGTGACAACATGATGCGGGTGTCGCGCTTGCCGGCCAGCATGCCGGCGATTACGCTCACCGTGAAGCAGTCCATTGCAAGCGCAACGGACAACAGTATCCATTCAATAATCATAGATGATGCGAGAACAGCCAGGGCAGGAAATCTTCGCGCGCGAAGGCTGGGACCCATGCTCCGTGATTGACTCCGGGGAATTCGATATATTCGACATCGGCACCCATCCAGTCCAGTGTGGCGTATGCTTCGCGGGAGGCTTCCACGGGAACTACGTTGTCCGCATCGCCGTGGAAGATACGGATGCATGTGACGATGTTGCCTCCGAAGCGGGCCGGATTCACGCTTCCGCAGATGGGTTCAGCGGCGGCAAAGCGGCCGGGATAGCGGATGAGGATGTCGTATATTGCCATCGCCCCCATCGACAGGCCAACCAGATACAGGCGCGAGGTGTCTACGTTCTTATTTGCAATATAATAGTCCACCAGGGCCATTACGGCCTGGATTTCCGGGGTTTCCGGGCAATTTTCCGGCATCATGTGCGGGGCGAAGGATTCAGGGCGAGAACTGTAGGCCCAGTAGCCGCTCTGCGGGCACTGCGGGAAGAGGACGTATGCGGGGAATTCGCCGAACTTCTTAAGGAAAAGGTCGCTCCCGTGGACAAGCTGGGCCTGGTTGTCACTGCCCCTTTCGCCCGCCCCGTGGAGGAACAGCACGAGCGGATAGCACTCGCCACCCTTCACCGTGGGCTCCAGGTATCGGTACGGAAGGGTTACCCCGCCGTAGGAGAAACTGCTTTTGCGGTATCCGCCCTGGCAGAATGCGCCGATGCAGACAAGAAGCGCCGTAACTGTAAGGATAAGCTTCCTCATTGTATCTTACTCTGTGGTATTACTATCAAAAACAATTTGTTCATGGTGCAGGTGCAATCAGGCAGGCTCACCTCGAACTCTTCCTCGATTGTCCTGCGGTTTTGCTTTGCATAATCTCCCAAGAGAGTGTACTCAACCCCCATGCGGCTTATGCAGCCCCTGTCCACGAAAGCCATGAGCCGGGCGCGATAGTGCAAATTCTGTTCCTCCTTAAGCACCTTCCAGCCGTAACTGTCGGGGTAGATGCCGAATGTCCGGACGTAATTGTCCATGGTCATCGGACTTAGGACCAGTTCATCGGCAGTATGACGCATTTCCCTGAGCACTTTGCCGATGCCGGCATCGACCTTGTTTTCGCTCTTTTCCGCGCCGGCCTGATTTCCGCTGCCGTTGCCGGGCCCGCATGCCGATACAAGGATGCAGGCCGATATGATGGCTATGAGGCGTCTTGCTTTCATATTCTGCAAATTTATTATATTTGCGAGGAAAAAGCAATATAATAATGGCAAGAAAGATTTTACTCGCAGTTGATCTGCAGCACGACTTCATACACGGCAGCCTTCCCGTGCCGGAATCGGAACTTGTATTACCGGAAATCGACAAGGTTAAGAAGGATTTCGACCTTGTTTATTTCACCCTTGACTGGCATCCGCTCAATCACTGCTCGTTCAAGGAGCAGGGCGGTCCCTGGCCCGTGCACTGCGTCCACCATACAGCCGGAGCCGCACTCCATCCGGATGCTCTTGCAGGGTTGGAAGAGGAGCGCGTGCGCTTTATCCTGAAGGGCTGCGTACAGGGGCCGGAAGAGTATGGCGCGTTCGTGGGTTTCGATCCTGCAAATCAGGATCTGTTTGCCCCCGGCGACGAAGTGGTAGTATGCGGTATCGCCGCAGAGTACTGTGTTCTGGAAACGCTTAAGAATCTCTACGCCATAAGCCGCGAGATTGGTTTCACCGTAAAGGTATATCTGGAAGGAACCGCCCGCTTCGAGAGCACGGCCACAGTAGAGGCCTTCATGGCGGAAAACGGAATAGAGCGCTATTAGTTCTTGATTCTCCCGTGACAGTTTCTGTATCGGAGACCGCTGCCGCAGGGGCAGGGGTCGTCCGGTGCAGCGGGAGGAACGGCCATACCGAAGGGGAATCCTCCGGGCAGCAGTTTGAGCAGGTCCTGCGGGATCTGCTCTTCTGCTGCGGGGGTGTAACCCTCGCTCACAGTGGGTTTTGGCATCTTCCATGAAGGGGCGGCGCTGTCATCGGCACTGCCGGCATTGGCCGGATTCTGGAACTCGTCCGGAAGATAGAACAGTTCCAGATTTTCATCTTCCGCGCTGTAACCGCACAGGCGCCAGAGCGGGATTGAATTGGCATAATCGGCAATCACCTGCAGGCAGCGCATGAATTCGGAGTCGGAGTGGATGAGTTCGTCCTTGGCGTATACCGAGTCGTATATCATGTCTCCGCCTTCCTCCGCCTGGGCATCCAGCCATATTTCGTGCTTTATGCGCATCATCTCATCGGCCTTATAGCCGATACTCTCCAGCATGGCGCTGAGAGCCTTGCCCTGGGGCGTATTCATATTCAGGGTGAAGAACGGCGCTCCCTCCCCCGCCTCAATCGCCGCTTCAACAGGCAGAATCTTCAACTGCTCCTCCTCGAAGCCATAGCTTTTCCGGTCCTCCACCAGTTTGGGCAGATTGTCCACGCAGGGACTGAGCATGTAATCGCCGTACTCATCCGTGAAACGGCACATCTTGATGAGCGGACTGTCCTGGACAAGCACCAGAAGGCGCTTGATGCCGGGCCCGTAACCCGCATCGCACCATTCCTGAACGAAGTCCAGGAACACCTGCACGTCTACCCTCCCGTACAGGTTAAGGAAACCCAGCGCGGCACGCTCAAACTCAAACCGGCCGCTCTTCTCTCCCTTCTCGATGGCATCGTCCACGTAAGGGGCAACGATATCGTACACTTCCCGGCTGAGGGTAACCTGCTGGAACCGCTGCTCGTCATCGGTAACTTCAATCAGTCCGCTCACCTCAAGCAGTGAGTGATAGTGCCCCAGTTCCAGGAACTGCACCTTTCCGGGACCCCCTGCCACCAGTGTCTTCAGGAGCCGCAGATCCCTTTCCAGCAGACAATTCATCCACCTGTGCGGCTTGTTGTGCAGATACTCGCTAAGTTCCTCCGCCAGATCCTTCTTCCGGAGCCTGAACGAAGTCTCCGACCCCAGAAGATAACAGATATCTTCCAGCATCGGCTTCTGAAACCCTTTGAGTACTGATATGATGTCCCTTTCCTTCATTACTGAACTAACCGGACTGCAAAGCTAACGAAAAAAACTATTATTGCAAAAAGACTTTTGTCTGGGACTAGCACCGTGAAATGTAAGTAACTAACAAACAACGTTTTACCGATTTCTAGTCCGGCTGCCAGCCGGACTAAGAATGCGTATTGCATTAATTATCAACAAGATACATTTCACACCATACCACTTCTCCTGTCAGACAAAAGTCTTATCGCCGCAGGCGTGGCTAAAAGGACGAGTTCGACGTCAAGCGAACGGGTTGGGGCCATTTTTCGACGTCAGGCCTCAGGTGTATAAGTCCTGACGTAACTGTCCGGCATCGGCCCGTAAAATGGATGTTATTGATACACAATGAGATATGAAAACGGGGTGTGTGCAAATTGCAACACCCCGTTTTAACAATACGCTGATATTCAGCGAGTTGCGTTTTACGGCTACGCTAACGCCTGCAGGACCTCGGAGAGGGTGGGATGGGCGTGGATCATGGAGCGGAACTGCGGGAGGGTGCAGTGCAGGGCCATGAGGGAGGAGATTTCCTGGATGAGGATGGAGCTCTCTGCGCCGTACATGTGGCAGCCGAGGATGAGACCGGAGGCGGCATCGACAATCATTTTGCAGAAACCGTCGGGTTCGCCCATGGAGATGGCTTTGCCGTTGGAGCGGAAGAAGGACTTGAGCACCTGGATGTCGCGGCCTTCGCATTCTGCTTCGGTGAGTCCCACGCAGCCGGCCTCGGGAGAGGTGAAGACGGCGGCGGGGACCAGGGAAAGGTCGATGCCGTCGACCGCACCGGATGAGGGCTGGCCGGCAAGGATGTGGTTCAGGGCGCGTTTTCCATGGAACGTGGCCGCATGGGCCAGCATCATTCCGCCAACAAGGTCGCCGATTGCATACACCGAAGGAACGTTTGTTTGCATGTACTGGTTCACGGCCACTCCCCTGCGGCTGAATTCGATACCCAGATCGGCCAGATTCAGGGAGTCCGTATTGGGACGCCTGCCCACGGCCATGAGCACCATGGAGCCGCTCACTTCGCAGGGCTTTTCCTTCTGGAGATAACTCACGACGAAGCCGTCACCATCCTTGCGGACCGCCTGCACCTGAGCTGAAGTTTCGATTCTGATACCACGCTTCACAAGGCTCTGTTTCAGGCGCTTGGAAATGTCGTCATCGAAACGGGGCAGGATGTTTTTGCAGAATTCCACCACTGTAACTTCGCTGCCGAAACTGCGGTATACCGAAGCCAGTTCAAGGCCGATGACTCCCCCGCCGATGACCACCATGGAGGGCGGCACGGATGTTAGCTCCAGCACTTCACGGGAGGTGACGCAGAGGTCCGCGCCCTCGATGGGGAGGCTGGCGGAAACGGAGCCGGTGGCGAGGATGATGTAGTCGGCGGTGACGCGGAGAGGGTGAGAGACACCCGGCCCCTCCGGGGCCACAGTATCACAGGGGGCCAAAGGGGCCTCGACAGGGCCGGGCGCCACTTCCACGGTGTGGGCATCCACGAGGGATGCCCGGCCGTAGATTACGTTCACCTTCTTCAGGAGCATTTCCACTCCGCCGCGGAGCTGAGCGACCACCGCATCCTTGCGGGCCATGACGGCCGCAAGGTCAAGGGACGGCTGGCCGGCAATGATGCCGAACTCACCGGCACGGGCGATGTCGTCGTACAGGGCGGCGGCACGGCACAGGGCCTTGGTGGGGATGCAGCCCTCGTTAAGGCAGGTTCCGCCAAGGGGGCCGTCGGTTACCAGTGTGACTTCGAGGCCCTTTGCAGCAGCCTCTACGGCAGTTTCATATCCGCCGGGACCGCCGCCGATAACTAGAAGTTTCATGCGTCCTGATACTTTAAGACAGGGTTACGGGCCGCCGTAGTTTCATCCGGGCGGGAAATGGGAGCGCAGTGAGGAGCTTCGTGCAACAGCATGGGATCCTCAGCGGCCTCTGCGGCTATCTTGCGCATAACCTCCACAAAGGCATCGATAGTCTCTTTGCTCTCCGTTTCCGTGGGCTCTATCATTAGAGCCTGATGGAACAGGAGCGGGAAGTAAATAGTAGGCGCATGGAAGCCAAAGTCCAGCAGGCGCTTTGCCACGTCCAGAGTGGTGGCGCCTTCCACACTCTCGCGTGCACCGTCGTTAATCAGGCCGTCAAACACGAATTCGTGCTTGCAGACGCCCTGGATGGGGAGTTTATACACGTCCTTGAGGCACTCCTTGATATAATTGGCGCTCAGGACAGAGTACTCGCCTACCTTGCGCAGGTTCTCCCTGCCAAGCATGAGGATATATGCGCATGCACGCAGAATAACGCCGAAGTTGCCGTTGAAACCGGACACCTTCAGGGCCTTCAGGCAGGGCCTCAAATGCTCCGCAACGCCCACAGGGCCGCTGCCGGGGCCTCCGCCGCCGTGAGGCGTGGAGAAGGTCTTGTGAAGGTTAAGGTGCATGATGTCGAAGCCCATGTCGCCGGGACGCACAACACCCATCAGCGGGTTCATGTTGGCGCCGTCGTAATACAGCAGGCCGCCCACGCCGTGCACCAGCGAGGCGATCTCCTTGATCTGGGTTTCGAACAGACCAAGCGTGTTGGGGTTGGTCATCATGATACCGGCAACGGTCTCGTCCAGAAGCCCCTTCAGGGCCTCCACGTCGATGCGGCCGTTCTCCAGCGACTTCACCTCCACAACCTGCAGACCGCATACGGCTGCCGATGCGGGATTGGTTCCGTGCGCGCTGTCCGGCACTATCACCTTGGTTCGGGCATAGTCTCCGCGCGACCAGTGATAGGAGCGCATGACCATGAGGCCGGTGAGCTCGCCGTGGGCGCCGGCGCAGGGCTGGAAGGTGAATTCCGCCAGGCCGGTTATCTCCGCCAGGAACGAGTTCATTGCCTCGTACACTTTGCGCACTCCGGGCACAAGGTCATCGCCCATCAGCGGGTGAAGGCCCTGGAAGCCCTTCATTGCGGCAATCTCCTCGTTGATCTTGGGATTGTACTTCATGGTGCATGAACCCAGCGGATAGAATCCGGTGTCCACGCCGAAGTTCATCTGGGAGAGCATCGTGTAGTGGCGCACCACCTCGGGTTCGCTCACCTGGGGAAGCATGAGTGCCGATTTCCTCTGCACGCCGCCGGGAAGCGCGGGCGCTGCGGGGTAGGCATCGGCAGGAAGGGAATAACCGCATCGGCCTTCACGGGAAAGCTCGAATATGAGTTTGTCGTAGTACTTCATGGCTTATCCCTCCACTATTGCTTTGACAAGGGCGTCGACCTCGGCCTTCGTCCTCTTTTCGGTTACACAGAAGCTCACATAGCCTTCCTCGGTAGGAAGCGCGGCGAAGAAGCCGGCCTTAGCAAGACGGGCATGCAGCACTGCAGGCTCCTCGCCGACAGGCTTCAGCACGAACTCCTTAAGGAACGGCTTGCCCGGGAACACTTCCTGGAACTTACCGGTTTTAAGCAGCTCCAGATGCAGGTAATGGGCGCCGTCGGAGCTCAGGCGGTTCACTTCCTTAAGGCCTTCCGGACCCATCAGGGAGAGGTAAACCGTTACCCAAAGAGCCATAAGTGACTCGTTGGAGCAGATGTTGGACGTTGCCTTCTCACGTTTGATGTGCTGCTCGCGCGCCTGGAGGGTGAGCACGAAGGCCCTGCGGCCTTCCTTGTCAAC
>JAGAAY010000011.1 GCA_017615065.1 Bacteroidales bacterium
ATTCCGGGACTGGGGCCGTGCGTGCTCATCGACACTGCCGGGCTGGACGATGACGGAGTGCTCGGCGCGGAACGTATGCGGCTTACCCGCAATGTCATTGACGAAACAGACGTTGCCGTGGTGCTCCCTCCGGTCCATCTTTTGGACCTGAAGGAGCAGGGGATACCTATAGTTGAGTATATTCGTGGCGAAAGCATTGAGTCACTGATACAACGTATCAAAGCAGTGGCGCCAAAGCGTGAAGAGCACTTCCTCACAGGCTCGCTGGTCAAGGCAGGGGATTTGGTGATTCTGGTGATGCCACAGGACAGCGAGGCGCCTAAGGGGCGGCTCATCCTGCCGCAGGTGCAGGTGATCCGCGAACTGCTGGACCGCGGCTGCGTGCCCGTGTGCTGCACTCCCGCATCGCTTTCAGAAGCTATAAGGAACGTTACCCCGGCGCTGGTAATTACGGATTCTCAAGTATTCAAGACGGTAAACGAGACCATCCCGCGCGAGTGGCCGCTCACATCGTTTTCGGTGCTCCTGGCCGCCGCCAAGGGCGATATGCGTGTGTTCCTGGAAGGCGCCCGCGCCATCGACACCCTGCAGCCCGGCTCCCGCGTACTCATCGCAGAAGCCTGCACCCACGTCCCCGACACGGAAGACATCGGCCGCGTGAAAATCCCCGCCCTGCTGCGCATGCGTATCGGTGAACTGCATGTGGATATTGCCGCCGGTAACGATTTTCCGGAGGACCTCACGCCCTACTCGCTCATCATCCACTGCGGCGCCTGCGTGGCTACATCGACACTTGTGCGCTCACGCACCCGCAAAGCACAGCTCGCGGGCGTACCCATCACCAATTACGGTCTGGCCATAGCCCACCTGCAGGGTATTCTGCCCCGCATCGTGCTTCCGTAAAAATTAGCTGAGGAGCTGCTTCACGATTGTGGAGATGGTGCGGCCGTCGGAAAGGCCTGCAAGGGCCTTGTTTGCAACACCCATCACTTTGCCCATGTCCTTGATTGAGGACGCGCCTACCTGGGCAATGATTTCCTTGATCTTGACTTCGACTTCAGCGGGGGAGAGCTGTTTGGGGAGATACTTCTCCATCACGGCCGCCTCTGCAAGTTCGTTGTCGGCAAGCTCCTGACGGCCGGCGGCTACGAACTGCTCGGCGGCTTCCTTGCGCTGCTTCACCAGTTTCTGGATCATCTTGAGGATGTCCCCGTCGGAAACCTCCTTGCTGCCGCCCTCTGCGGTTTTGAATAGTAGTATTTCGCCCTTGATTGCGCGGGTTGCGTTCATTGCCACCGTATCCTTGGCCTTCATGGCCTCCTTGATGGCTTCCTGAATCTGCTGTTCGAGTGTCATGATAATTCTATTTTACATGCGAATTTACTGATATTTCGGCAAAAGCCAAAGGAAAAATGCGTATATTAGCACAATGAAATTGACAAGAATCTTTATCATTGTCGCGCTGATGGCGGCATTTGCTTCATGCGGGCACAGGGCGGATGTGCTTCGCAACGGGGACCTCATTTTTGTGGGTTTGCCGATGGATTATGACGCGGAGGGCGGGTCGATGGATGAGGCCATCGCATCGGCAACCGGGAGCTCCGGAGAATTGAATCTTATCCATGTGGCCATCGCCGAGGTGAAGGCCGATAGCGTATGGATCATCGACGCAACGATTGCCCACGGCGTGGACCGCCATCCCCTGGATACTTTCCTCACGGATTTCACTCTCAGGGACGGTTCGTACCCGGAGTTTATCGTAAAGAGGGTGAAGGGTGTCGATGCCGATGCCGCGGTGGCCAGGGCCAAAACCTTATGCGGCAGGGGATATGATACCCGTTTCCTCCCGGACAATGAGGAATTATATTGCACCGAACTCGTGCAGAACAGCTATCTGGACGCTTCCGGAAACCCTGTTTTCGAGAGCAGGCCGATGAACTTCCTTGCCTCGGACGGCACCATGCCGCAGTACTGGGAGTGGCTGTTCGGCCTTCTTGGCATGGAGGTTCCCCAGGGCGTGCCCGGAACCAATCCTCAAGACATGTCCAAGGCCCCGTGCCTGGAATCCGTGCAGGTATCCCTTTACTGAACCAGTCGCACCGGAAGGTTTACCATCACTTTGTCGTGAAGTTCAACGCCTTTAATGCCGTCGCTCAGGTATGAGGAATAGGCTTTGGCTTCGATGCTCTCATGGGGAGTGGCGGTCCAGTAGTATGCCCTTTCTCCTACATACATGTATGATCCTGTGTATGTGCTATAGGTTCCTGCGCAGGGGAAGAAGATTTTGTTGCCGTTCTTCTTGCTGGTGAAGATGAATCCCTTGACTCCATTCACCTCCTCGCGGTAAGTGTTACGCGAGCATTCAGCCTGGAGTTCCTCCCACTCCTGCTTTGTGGGTACGCGCAGATTTGTAAATCCGCCTTGTCCCAGCGATCCGCTTGAGCTGTAGTTTCCCCATGGATAATAGCCGCCTATCTCCCAGGAAGCCGCAGCACCCAGATTCATGGAAGCCCATTTCACCGACAGGCCAAGATCTACGAGGGCAAAGTCCGTTGTCTTGGTATAGTCGGTACCGCTTACCTCTTTGCCTCCTCCTCCGCCTCCGTTTTCATTTCCGTTTTCATTATTTTTCGTGCATGCGAAAGTGACCAGAATGGCCGCCATGGCGATGAAACTTAATAATCTTTTCATAATGAGCGTATTAATTACAGCCAAAGATAAACAATAATTATTTGATAAACCAGTTTTTTCTTATATTTGCTTCATAATCGGCATTATGAAACGCATTCTGATATCGGCATTGTTGCTCCTGGCGGGGCTGTTTACGGCATCGGCACATAGCTATCAGGTTTATGGCCCTCAGGGCGGGCTGGATATTAGAGTTACGCTCCCGGAGGGGTTCAATCCGGAGACCGACCGATGCCCGATGGTGATTCTCATGCATGGCATTTTCTCCAAGAAGGAGAGCAAACTCATCACCGCAATCGGCAAGGGGCTGGCGAAGGAAGGCATCGGCACAATAAGTTTCGATTTCGACGGTCATGGCAAGAGCGAAGGCCGCATTGTAGATATGACGGTGGAGAAGGAAATTGCCGATGCTATGGCTATCCTGGAGTACACGCGGAGCCTGCCCTATGTGTCGCAAATCGGCTTTCTGGGCCATTCGCAGGGCGGTGTAATCGCGTCGATGGCCGCAGGAAGACTTGCCGATGCCGGTGATTCCGTGCCAGTTGCTCTTGCGCTGCTCGCCCCCGGGTCGATAATCAGGGAAGCCTGCCTTGCCGGCATCTTCTTCAACGCACGCTTCAACCCGGCCGATCCGCCGGAAAGCGTGAGCATCTTCGGCCCCCGGAAACTGGGGCGCGAGTACATCCTGGGCGCTCAGAAGCTGGATATTTTCGGCACCGCCGCCATGTACAAAGGCCCCGTGCTCATCCTTCACGGTTCCAAGGACAGCATCGTCCCTCTCTGGTGCAGCAAAAGGTTCATTAAAGAATACGACGGCAGGGCATCCCTCACCGTCATCGACGGAGCCAAGCACACTTTCGCCGGCAAACGCAAAGAAGCCGTTGCGGAGGTGGTGCCGTTCTTTAAAGAAGTGTTCTTATAGTTTACGGATGACGCGGCAGGGGTTTCCTGCAGCCACGACGTTATCAGGAATATCCTTTGTCACAACCGAACCGGCGCCGATGGTGGTGTTCTTGCCGATGGTGACTCCGGGGAGGATGATGGCACCGCCGCCAATCCAGACATTGTCGCCGATAGTCACAGGCTCAGCCCATTCCTTTCGCTGGTTCCGTTCCACGGGATCTGTGCTGTGACAGGCCGTGTAGATGCTTACATTGGGGCCGATGAAACAATTGTCGCCGATGGTAACTTTGGCTTCATCCAAAACCGTGAAATTGAAGTTAGCGAAGAAATGCCTGCCCACACTGATCTGTTTGCCGTAGTCACAGTAGAATGGCTGATTTATGATGATTGAATCATCGCCGATATGGCCAAGCAGGCCCTTGAGGATGGCCAGTCTTTCCTCCGTTTGCGAAGGGACCAAGGAGTTGTACAGGTAAATCACATCCTTGGTGGCGTTGAGCTCCCTGAGGAGTTGAAGGTCCTCGGCGGAATACAGTTGCCCGGACAGCATCATGTCTTTTTCGGTCATGGTTTCCATATAATGTTCAGCATTGCTTCACAGCCCTCAAGAAGGTCCTGGAAGGTGGTTTCGAAATCTCCGGTGTACCAGGGGTCTGCAACGTCACGGCCAACTCCGGTGTAGGACATCATAAGGTGGATTTTGCCCTCCGGGTCCGTTGGGATGATGCGCCTGATGAGCCTCAGGTTGGAGGCGTCCATGCAGATAAGTCGGTCGAAGCGGTTGTAATCGGCCAAGGTGACTTGCCTTGCGCGCTTGCCGGGGTCGAACCATACGCCGTGCTGGCTTAAGCACCGTTTTGCCGGGGGATAGATGGGATTGCCGATTTCTTCCGTGGAAACGGCCGCCGATTCGATGTGGTATTCACGCTCCAGCCCTCTGGCCTTTACCATAGCCTTAAGTATGAACTCAGCCATGGCACTGCGGCAAATGTTGCCGTGACATATGAATAGTACTCTCATTGTTTTACCCGGCGAATATAATCAGAAAAATCGAAAAAAGATATAGCTCTCGAAGATCCTTCCACTCGGCGTCAAAAATGGCCTCGAAATGACGCCGAACATCTGAATTTGTCGGTTGGGCGTCAAAAACGGCCTTAAAATGACGCCGAACCCGTGTTTTTGTCGGTTGGGAATCATTTTCGGCCTTAAAATGACGCCTAATCTCTTGGGGGTGGCTGGCCGATGGACGCGAGATACACGAAATGGTTGTTTCGTGTCTTTCGCAGAAATCATGAAGGGCGTATAACGGGGGTGCTCGTGCTATGTGTTGCG
>JAGAAY010000097.1 GCA_017615065.1 Bacteroidales bacterium
CGTGGCGCTGGAGTCTGATCTTAACAGCCATTGTTAATCTGTTTTAAATTGTTAATGCGTATTCCCCCAACTCGTGAGGGACTGCAAAGGTAAGAAAAATTTGTTGAATTCAAAAAAACATTTTACCTTTGCAATCCCAATTGCGGATGTGGTGAAATGGTAGACACGCCACTTTGAGGGGGTGGTGGGCATTAGCCCGTGGAAGTTCGACTCTTCTCATCCGCACAAAGAGATGCTTTTCCGAGCATCTCTTTTCTCTTTCTTGCCCGCGCTCTTTGTTTTGCCACAAATTTGTCATATATTTGTGGCAAAACTTGTGCTATGGCAGATCAGAGTACATACAACATCATTAAGAAACGCATCGAGCAGTCGGAGCGTGGTACGGTCTTTTTTCCGGACTCCTTTGCCGATACCGGCACCTCCGATGCCGTGCGCTCCGCGCTGGTACGCCTGTGTGAGAATGACGTGCTCGTGCGTGTCGCGCAGGGTATTTATTGTTATCCCAAGGTGGATGTCAAATGGGGAGGCGGTGTTATTATGCCTTCTGTTGAGGAAATTGCCGCTGCTATTGCATCTCGCGATAAAGCGCGTATCGCCCCCACAGGTTCCTATGCCATGTACCGCCTGGGGCTGAGTACGCAGATCCCCGCCAATGTGGTATTCATTACCGACGGCTCTCCCCGGCGGGTGACCATCGGCAAGGGCCGGGGCATTCTCTTCAAGCGCACCTCAGAAATGCGTACCTTTGCCTACCGGTCTTCGCTGATGGCCATCATTGTTACGGCACTCCGTGAGATTGGAGAAGGCAATGTGACCGAATCCCAGCTAGCCATCCTGAAAGGCCATTTAAAAGACGTCTCCGACGAAGATCTCTCCCACGATATCGCCCTTGCCCCACTGTGGGTGCGTAAACAATTGACCGCGCTATGAAATACACAGATTTGAGCATCCCTGAGCGCCAGGATATCCTGCGCCGCGTCCAGTCCGAAACCGGCATGGACTTGCAGATCGTCGAAAAAGACTGGTGGGTGACGGCCGTCCTCCGGGCATTGTTCTCGCTCCCTTATGCACAACACACGTCTTTCAAAGGTGGAACCAATCTCAGCAAGTGCTGGAACCTAATCAGGCGTATGTCGGAGGATATCGATATTGCTATCGACAGGGAGTTTCTGGGTTTCGGTGGACAGCTTAGCAGGACGCAGATCAGCGACCGGCTCCGCCGCGCCGCCTGCACCTTCGTCCGGGAAAAGCTACAGTTCGACATGGCTGCCCAGCTGGAGAAGGACGGAATCAACCCTGCCGATTTCAAAGTGAACGTCAACATTACGCCCGTTACCACAACCGACCCAGAAACCATTGAGGTTGAGTACAAGCCCGCCGTCGATGCCAATTCCTACATCCGCTCCAAAGTCCTTATCGAGGTAAGCGGCCGCTCCATGAGCGAACCCGTGGCCGTTGTTCCGCTCCGCTCCTATATTGACGAAGTGTACCCGGATACTCCGTTCTCGGAACCCGTCTTTGAAGTCCGCGCCGTCGTGCCCCAGCGCACCTTCCTGGAGAAACTCTTCCTCCTGCACGAGGAGTTTTCCAAGCCGCAGGAAAACATCCGCGTCAACCGCATGTCCCGCCACCTCTACGACATCTGCCAGATAGCCGATACGCCCATTGCAGAAGAGGCCCTCTCCGATAAGGAGCTCTATCTCTCCGTCATCGACCACCGACGCACATTCATCGGCCTAAAAGGCTTCAACTACGATACGCTCCTCCCGCAGACCCTTAGCATCATCCCTCCGGAGTCGATACGCGAGAGCTGGAAACAGGACTACCGTTCCATGCAAGAATCGATGATCTACGAAGAATCCCCCACCTTCGACCAGATCATCGACCGCCTCGCCGCCCTTAACCGCCGCATCAACTCTGTCCAATATTAGGACAGCGGTCAAAGCTAGTTCGCTCCACTGGGAGGGCTGTTTTTATTGCAGATAATCCTTGCAGGTGTTGTAGATTCGCGCGGCCATTATCGACATGCCCTGGGCATCGGGATGGCTGCCTTTGTGCCGTTTTGTCAAACTCGCGTTTGGCGCTCATTCCTGCCCAAAAGGGCACTTTTCGTCAGCGTTCAGCGCCGGCGGCCGCCATTCCTGCCCAAAACCGGGGTTTTCGGCAGAATTGGGCGCCAAATAAGTCCAACCCCGGAAAAATTAGTCCGAAATTGGCCAAATACGGTCAGCGTATTTCGGCACGGCAGCCTTATACGCATCCACGGACTCTGCCGGAACCAGAATTCTGCAATTAGAACTACGATCGAAAATCGGATAGTGGATATAGGGAGGTTCCTGTGCAAGGATAATCACTTCCTGGAGCCTGTTATAAAACTCTCTAAAAGCATTCTCCCCTATGCGTTTCACGCTGGACGGAAGTGTTATGGACTCCAGTTCGGTTGATGAGAAGGCTCCATCGGCAATGATTGTCATACAATCCGGCAGAATAATATCTGTGAGCCTGGTATCGTAGAATGCTGATATAGGAACCATAAAGGCCGGTTTGTCGAATTCCAGTCTCCACCAGCCGTCGGAATAAGTATTAGAGATTATTCCCGCCCGATTCCCCCAAGTTGCATAACTCTCAAAGGGAGTTATTTTTTTATTATCGGCGGACTTGTAGTATATATAATGACTGCCACCTTCTGAAACGACAACATAACACCACCCCGTAGAAAAAGTCTTATACGAGGCTTCTATTTGCGTATATCCACACGTATGCGCCGTGACGACCCCTTCCGGCGAAACAGACGCCACCTCCGGATCGGAGGAAAACCAGACCACCTGCCCGGCATACTGTTTCGGAGTTACGGTTAGCTCCAGGGAAAAGACCGTTCCGGGAGTTACCTCGTAATCTGTTGCCGGGAAAGATAAAGAAACATTTTCCGGCAAAAACGATCCATGCCGGTCACATGAAGCCGACAAGAACAGTAGGCCAATCAATAGTGCCATTACCTTTTTCATATCACCAAATTTTTCACGCCCAGTTTGGGAACAAAGTGGGCGCCGTCTTTGCGGTAATAGGCCAGCGAGTCGCCCTCGGAAGCAGGAATGAGGAATACGCGTTCCAGAGGTTTGCCGATGCCGATGATCGCGATGGGCGTCAGGGGAAGCGCCAGGGCTTCCTGCAGCTCAGCGGCACGGAAATTCAAAATAAAAACACCCCCGAGGCCATTCTCCACAGCCCTTAACAGAATGCTCTGAGCGGCAATGCCCAGATCAATGTCCACCACGCGCCCCGAAGAAGCGGAGCAAACCACAATGTAAGCGGTCGGCTCTTCGCCGGGATGCGGCAGGTGCTCATCCGGCAGCGCGGAGCCAAGGGTAATCAGAGGATGTACGAGTGTCGCCGCAGGGCCGGAGACCAACTTAAACCGCAGCGGCTGGGCATTCATACCGGAGCCCACCCAGGGCACCACTTCCAGCAACTTTAACAGATCCGCATCTGTTACGGGATGCGATGCGTCATAGCCGCGGTAACTGCGGTTGCGTTTCAGAAGGCTCTCCAGCGAGGGGTGCGGGTGCACCACCTTCGGGCGACGTTCGGCCAGCTCTTGCTGACGTTTTTCCAAGTAATTATCGGCCATAATGTGCGGCCAGCCACCAGATGGCCAGCAGGTGAAGCGGGTAGAACAGATAGAAGGCGTATTTCCACACGGGACCCTTCACGAAGCCCCGCTGCCCGTTGTACATATTAATAGGTATGAACGCCAAGCCGGCGATCCATCGGCTGCCCAGGACGCAGGAGCCGATGACTGCCTGCAGCAGTTTGTTGTCCCGCAGCGCATAGAGCAGGAGGATGAAGCCATAGCCGCTGCAGCCATAGTCGGCCCGTAAGAAGATGGAAACTATCAGCAGGCCGATGAGCCAGCCCGCCATCGCCGCCTTTTTCTCACGATACCGCTCAATGGCGCAGAGGCCCAGGTAGCCCAGCAGCAGGGTGAAGAACACGTTCTGTGAGGGGCACAGGAGCCCGCCGCCGTGCACCAGGTTCCAGGGAATCTCCGACAGCACGGCAAACAGCGCCAGGTTGATGCCGTAGCGCTTACGGTCGTGCGTATGAAGGAAACCTTCCACGATGAGGAAGGCGAAAAGCGGGAAGGCCAGGCGCCCCACCAGCCGCATCAGCAGATATGGCGTAACGGCTTTGCCGCCGATGGTGAAAAGTGCCGTCTGGAACTCCGGCCACTTGTACCACCAGAAGGCCGCCAGGTGGTCCACCAGCATCAGCAGGACCGCCAGCAGTTTCAGGTGCGAGCCACTGAGGATTCTTACATTCATTTATTCTGCGCTCATCTGGAGCATCTTTTTGATAATGCCGAAGAGTTTATAAGGCATATAGCGGAACTTCAGGTCTATCCGGGTGGGGGTTTTCACCACCGCGCGTTCGTGGCTGAAGGCCAGGAAACTGCGCTCGCTGTGGTAGCTGCCCATGCCGGAGTTGCCCACGCCGCCGAAGGGGATGTGGCCGTTGGCGATGTGCATAATTGTGTCGTTGATGCACGCTCCGCCTGAAGTGGTGCGGCTGATGATATCCCACCCGTTAGCCGAGGTGCCGAAATAGTAGAAGGCCAGCGGCTTTTCGCGGCCGTTCACGAATTTCACGACTTCTTCGCGGTCCCTGAAAGTGAGAATTGGGAAGATGGGGCCGAAGATTTCTTCCTGCATCACGGGGGCGTCGGGCGACACGCCGTCCAGGAGGGTGGGTTCCATCCAGAGGCGTTCACGGTCATGGTGCCCTCCGGCGACGATTTTACCGTCTTTCAGATAACCCTCCAGCCGTTCAAAGGCGCTGTCCTTGACGATGTGGACGAATTTGTCGGAGTGTTCCGTGCCGTCCGGATAGAGGTCTTTGAGGGCGTTTTTGAACTCTTCTATGAACTGGTCTTTGATATCCTGGTGCAGGAAAAGATAGTCCGGCGCGATGCAGGTCTGGCCGCTGTTCAGGCACTTGCCCCAGGCGATGCGGCGGGCGGCGATTTTGAGGTTCGCGTCCCTGTCCACGATGCACGGGCTCTTGCCGCCGAGCTCCAGGACCATCGGCGTGAGGTACTTGGATTGTGCCTCCATGGCTATGCGGCCGAGGGACGGGCTACCGGTTAAGAACACCAGGTCATAGCGGTGCCGGAAGAGTTCGCCGTTCACTATTCTGTTGCCCTGAACCACAGCGATGTATTCTTCCTTAAAAGTATCCTGGATAAAGGCCTCCAGCGCCTTGGAAACGTTGGGCACATACGGCGAAGGTTTCAGGATAGCGGTGCAGCCGGCGGCGATGCAGCCCACCAGCGGGTTCAGCAGCAACTGCACCGGATAGTTCCACGGGCTCACGATGAGCGTGCAGCCCAGGGGTTCGCGGACGATATAGCTTTTGGAGGGCTGGACGGTGAGGGGCGTGGGTTTCTCCCGGCGTTTGGCCCATTTCTCAATCTTGCGAATGGCCTCGCCTATCTCCCCGTACACCAGCCCGAGTTCAGTCATAAAGGCTTCCTCATAACTCTTATGCAGGTCCTGCCACAGGGCGACCGTCAATGGTTTCTCCCACTTGGCGAGGCCCTTGTTGAAGATTTTGAGCTGGCGTTTGCGCCATTTCACGTCACGGGTTACGCCGCTTGCATAAAAAGCCCGCTGCTTCTCTACCAGTTCCTGTATCCTTTCGGGGGTGGTGTTTTCCAGTGCCATACTTTCCAGGGTTAATTGAAACAAAGATACAAAAAATCTCTACGAGAAAGGGACAACCGCGCTAGCGATTGTCCCTTTTGAGTGGAGATAGTCGGATTCGAACCGGCGACCCCATGCTTGCAAAGCATGTGCTCTACCAGCTGAGCTATATCCCCGGGAGCCTTTCGGCGACCTTTTTATACAAAAAACGCCGGTCTGGTGGCCGGCGTCTTGGTAGGCCCTGGCAGAGTTGAACTGCCGACCTCTACATTATCAGTGTAGCGCTCTAACCAACTGAGCTAAGAGCCTGTATAATAATGAAAGACTAAAAGTGCAAGCGTTGCCTTGCACTCCCGAA
>JAGAAY010000098.1 GCA_017615065.1 Bacteroidales bacterium
TCCTTCTACAGCTTCTTCACAATGAAGCCCAAGGGAAAATACGCCATTTCCGTGTGCCTTGGTACCGCTTGCTACGTTAAGGGTGCCGAGAAGATCCTGGATGCTCTCAAGAGCGAACTCAAGATCTCCGAAGGCGAAGTCACCGAGGACGGCATGTTCTCCCTTGACGTTCTCCGCTGCGTGGGTGCCTGCGGCCTTGCCCCGGTGATGACCATCAACGGCAAGACCTACGGCCGTCTCGTTCCCGAGCGCATCAAGGAAATCCTTGCCGAATACAAAAACTGATTATGAAAATCAGGGAACTTGCACAACTCGTCGACGGGGAGCTCACGGGAGCCCCCGTCGACGAATTTTATGAGGTGGAAAAAGCTTTCGCCTCAGACCTGATGAGCGACGTGCTCCGCTTTTCCATGGACCAGACCGTGCTGATAACCGGTCTCTGCAACAACCAGACGCTCCGTACCTGTGAGATGGCCGATATAAAAGTTATTCTCATGGGCCGAGACAAGCAGCCGGACGAGGACATGATCGAACTGGCAATCGACAGCGATATCACCATCATCAAGTCCAAATACAGCATCTTCAAACTCAGCGGCATACTTTACGGCGCCGGAATCAAACCCCTTTATTGATGCATTATACCTTTAAAATAGAGCGCGGCAACTTTACCGATGCCGGCCAGGCCTCCAGCAGCGTCAAGCGCACGCTCAAGCAGCTGGGAGTGGACCCCGCCAACATCAAAAGAACAGTGGTGGCGCTCTTCGAGGCCGAAATCAACGCCGTTGCGCATGCCTATGGCGGCACCATCGACGTGGATATCGACGGAGAAAAGATTGTGATGGTGGTTGCCGATGAAGGCCCCGGGATTCCCAACCTGGATCTCGCAATGCAGGAAGGATGGTCCACCGCATCGCCGCAGGTTCGGGAAATGGGCTACGGCGCAGGTATGGGCCTTCCCAACATCAAGAAGAACACCGACGAGCTGAAGATCGACACGAAAGTGGGCGTCGGGACCACTGTCACCATGACAGTTAAATTAGCATAAGCGACATGGCATCCGGAAATACATTTTTCAACCATTCCCTTATTGTCGATGCCGACCTGTGCCAGGGCTGTACCGCGTGCGTGCGAACCTGCCCCACGGGCGCAATCCGCATACGCGACGGCAAGGCCGTGATGAACGACAACAAATGTGTCGATTGCGGCGAGTGCATCAAGATCTGTCCGCATAAGGCCATCCACGTGCGCCAGGACGATTTCTCCCTCATCGACAATTATAAATACAGGGTGTGTCTGGTGCCGGCCACCTTCATCGCCCAGTTCGACACAAAATACAGGACCAGGAAGATTTATTCATGCCTCAAGAAGCTGGGCTTCACCCACATTTATGAGGTGGAGCATGAGATGGAAACCGTCATCAAACTGTACAAACAGTATATGGAGGCCCATCCGGATATCCATACTTTCATCTCGCCCTATTGCCCGGCAGTGATACGCCTTATCCAGGTGAAGTTCCCCTCGCTGGTGGAAAATATAATCCGGGTTCGCGCACCGTTTGAGCTGGCGTCCCGGTCCATCATCAAGACTCTGGTCGATGAAGGCGCGGCCCGGGAGGACATCGGCGTATTCTACATCACGCCCTGCGCGGCAAAGATTGCGGCCTTCAGAAGCCCGGTGAGCGGAAAAGAGACATGCATCACCGGAGTCATCAACATGGACTTCCTATATAATAAGGTACAGCTCATGCTGCACGATTCCGATAAAGACGCCCTTCAGCCGCCGGTGAACCACAGCCTCACCTCCCGCGATGTCCTCTGGCCCCTTGCCGGCGGAGAAACCGTTAATTTCAAGGGATACCAGTATGCCGTTGACGGCCTCCAGAATGTAATCAACTTCCTGGAAAGGCTTGAGGACGAGGCTATCGACGCGGAAGGCCTGGTGGAAATGCGCATCTGCGACCAGGGTTGCGTTGGCGGCGCCCTTACAGTCCAGGACCGCTTTGTGGCCCGTAAGAGACTGGAGTACCGCGCAGGAGTATTCAACCGCCTCAGGCGCAAGGGAGAACACCGTCAGTTTACCGACGATCCCGAATTCTTCCGCTGGGTTTCCAAAGAGATGGAAATCCCCGAAATCAAGCCCCGTTCCATCTATAAGCTGAACGACGATTACGCGGAGGCTTTCAAAATGGCCGAGCGGATGAAAAAGATCGAAAAGGCCCTCCCGGGTGTGAACTGCGCTGCCTGCGGAGCACCTTCCTGCGCTGCGCTTGCGGAAGATGTGGTGCGCGGCGACGCCAGCATCGACACCTGCATCTTCATCAACCCGGACTCGGATTCTTCCAAGGAAGCCTTCAGGCGCATCTGGGGGAACCGCACCAAGACAAATAAAACAGACGAATAATATGACTGTCAAGGAGATTATCGAAAAACTCGGTCTCAAGTGTCTGAACGAGGCCAATCTTGACGCCGAAGTAACCGGCGCATACGCATCCGACCTTCTGAGCGACGTTATGGGCAATGCCCGCAGCGGCCAGGTATGGGTTACCATGCAAACGCACAAGAACGTCACGGCAATCGCATCCCTGAAGGACATTCCCGCCGTCATCATCGTGCGCGACGGCGTTCCTGACGACGACATGCTGGAGCACGCCAAAGACGAGGATATCTGCCTCCTGGTGAGCCATGACGCCACTTTCGAGGTGTGCGGCAAGCTCTACGAACTCATCGGATAAATGAAGTTCAATGCCGATATGCACATCCACTCGGTGCTTTCCCCCTGCGGGGACATCGAGATGAGCCCCTCTGCCATCGTGGCGACGGCAAAGGAGCGGGGGATGGACATAATCGGCATAACCGACCACAATTCAACCCTGAATGCCGATGTTACCAGACGCCTTGGAGAGAAAGTCGGGCTCCATGTCCTGATGGGCGCGGAAGTCACCACCAAGGAAGAGGTGCACTGCCTGGCGTTCATGCCAACCGTGGAGAAACTGGCGGAGTTCCAGGCATTCCTGGATTCCAGGGTGATTTTCTTCGAGAACGATGTGGACAAATTCGGGTACCAGCTGGTGGTGGACGAGGACGAGAATGTGCTTGACCAGGTTCCGCACCTTCTGATAAACGCCCTTGACCTGCCGATGCTGGAGCTCCAGCAGAAGGTTTACCAGATGGGAGGAATCTTTATCCCTGCTCATATCGACAGGCCATCCTTCAGCCTCAGTTCACAGCTGGGATTCGTGCCTTCAGGGCTCAAGTACCACGCAATGGAACTCAGTTACCACTGCAAACGCAGCGGTTACAAGTTCCTGGAAGACTGCCCATGGTTCAGCGACATCAACTTCATCCAGAGCAGCGACGCCCATTTCGTGGAAGACATCGCCAAGATCCACAGCGTGCTGGAAATGCCATTCTTCAGTTTCGACAACTTCAAAGACGCCCTCCGTCAGGGAGAGCAGGTGATACTATGAAAAGCCTGGACCTCCACATCATCGACATAACCCACAACTCAATCCGCGCCGGCGCGACGGAGATCACCATCGAAATGGAAGACAGCGCAAAGCGCGATCTCCTCTCCATCAAGATAATCGACAATGGCTGCGGAATGCCGGAGGAGATGATTGAGGCCATAAACGACCGCTTCTATTCCTGCCGAAAGGAAAGGAAAATCGGCATGGGCATAGCGCTCCTGAAGTTCCACAGCGAACTGTGCAACGGCAAATTCTATCTCAAATCAAAAGTGGGCGTGGGTACCGAAATCTATGCCTCCTACCAGCGCTCCCATATCGACCTTCAGCCAAAAGGGGACCTTCCCGGCTGCTTTGCCAACTTCATCTGCCAGTACCAGGACATCAATTTCATCATCCGCTACATCACGGACGATGACACCTTCGAACTGTCCACCGCGGAAGTGAAGGACGTTTTCGAGGGGATGAATCTGAACAATTACGAGATTATCAGCAGCCTCACCGAGCTGATACGGGAGAATATCTCATGATTTAACAACCATCTCGCACTCGCGGCAGTGGAATTCCAGAGTGAGAGTCCGGCCGTTGTTGTGAAGGTAGAGGGGAGTGCCGTCACCAGGGCACATCCCCAGTTCATGACGCAGGCAATAGCGGGAGCGCATGAGCTCAGCGCCGGGGCGGTGCGTGAGTTCGTATGCGGGCTCAAGGCCGACGGTGCCGGTTGAGGCGTACAGCTCCCGGCTGAGGCGATTCGCGGCGTTGGCCGTGTAGTCCAGTTCCGCCGGGCTGTTATGTGCCGATTTGTGGCCGCGGTCAAGCGCCAGCGCCTTTACCGGCATGCCGTCCAGTTCGGCGGCAATGTCGCGCCTGACCTGGTTGAGGGCCGATATTCCAAGGAAAGGCATGGGACCGTCGCATATAAATCTCCGGACGGTGAAAGCATACACGCAGCTGCGCTTTCCAAGCTGCGCCTTCACGGTCTCTTCCATCCGGGCCGCATCCCTGGCTAAATCCGTGTCGATAGGGATTGTCCGTTTTACCATCCGCCCGTCCTCGCTGTCCGCTATCAGTGTTATGGAGCCGACTTCGAGTTTAACGTCAAGCGAAACATCAATACTCCTGGTAACCCTTTCCGCCGCCACCGAACGCTCGAATTCCATGCTCAGGTTGCGGTACAGAGTCATTCCGGGCTCCAGCCCTTCGGCCCCCCGGCATTCTATTTCCATCCCGCTGCAACGGAAACCGCGGAAACCCCCTATCCCTCCGTCCTTGCGAACGAACGCAAAACCGTCGCCATTGCTTAGTACAAGCCCCGGGGATGCCGCCTCCACAGTAATCCGTGCCGATGACGCGCTGCGCTTGACCGCTTTTACTTTGCCGATGGCCTCTCCCATCGACTTTGGCGTGTCAAGCGACGCCCACTGGCCCTTTTTTCCGTCCAGATACAGCTGTGTATAGCCCCTGTTGAAGGTTTTGTCCAGAGTCGCGGGCGCCGCGGCCGAACTGTGACCGAACGACGCACGCCTGTAAAGGTTCGGATGCTTACGCACCAGGGCGTCCAGTGCGGCAGAATATGTTTTTACCACGCTGCGCACATAGGAACTGTTCTTCAGCCTGCCCTCTATCTTGAACGAGTCGATGCCGGCATCGGCCAAATCTTCAAGGCGGTCCAGAAGCATAAGGTCTTTAAGCGAGAGATATGCCTTATTGCGCCCGAGAACGCGTCCGTTGGAATCGGTGAGATCGTACAGGCTCCGGCAGGCTTGCACGCATGCACCGCGGTTTGCGCTGCGTCCGGTAATGTTTTCCGACAGATAGCAGTTGCCGCTGTAGCTTACGCACAGCGCCCCGTGAACGAAGAATTCCAGTTCGGCCGATGTGGCCTCGCGTATGGCCTTGATTTCCTTAAGCGAGAGTTGCCGTTCCAGGATAAGACGCCCGAAGCCCAGGCTCTCCAGGTACGCGGCCTTTTCCGGGGTGCGGATGGCGCACTGGGTGGAGGCGTGGAGGATGGTTCCGGGCCTGAATGACAATACGGCGGGGTCCTGGACGATTACGGCATCGGCACCGGCGTCAATTACGTCGTTCAGGAGTTTACGGGCATCTTCCAGTTCGTTGTCGAAGAGGATGGTGTTGAGCGTTACGTATATGCGGCAGCCGAACCTGTGGGCATAAGCGCAGAGGCCGGCAATATCCTCCACGGAATTGCCGGCCGCCTGGCGTGCACCGAATGCGGGCCCCGCTATATACACGGCATCGGCACCGCAATCAATGGCTGCGATACCGATTTCCGTCGTTCTGGCCGGGGCCAGCAGTTCAAGATTTCTCAGAACCGTTATTTGTTAAGCTGCTGAATCATCTGCGCGGCGGTTGCACCGTACTTGGCATCGTTCTTCAGCATGTTGTAGTAGTGGAGTGCGGTGGAAATGTCGCCGCTCTTCTGAGCTGTTGCTGCGATGGTGTAGATTACGTCGTTGGCGTTCTCCGCTTCCGGGCTGAGCTCCAGATAGCGCTTGAAGAAGCTGATGGCCTTGGCGTTGGCGTTGCCCTGCAGGTGGGTGTTGGCGATCTTGAGCACAACCTGTGCGTTCTCTTCGATCTCGAGGGCCTTCTCGTAGAATGCGATTGCGTCGTTCAGGCCGCCGCGTTCTTTCTTCTTGGCATCGCCGAGCTTGATGTATTCCTTATAGAGAAGGCCGTTCGCCTTCTGGGCCTGACCGAATTCGGCTGCGCTCTTGAGGGCTTCGACAGCGTCTTCATCGGCACCGGTCTTGATGAGGGACTGGGCGAGGAAGAGCCAGATCTTGCCATTCTCCGCGTCATATTCAAGGGCTTCCTTCAAGACGGCAACTGCGCCGGCGAAGTCATTGGCCTTGATAAGGGTTGTGCCTTTGCGCATGAGGGCGTCGGGGATGAGCTTGAGGGCTTTGGCCTCTACGCTGTCACTGCCTTCTGCGGAAAGTCCGTATTCCTTTGCGAGGGCGATGGCTTCCCTGACGTATGCGAGGGCGTCGTCGTATTTCTTATCGTTGATGCATTCCTTGCCGAGGCTGACGAGGATGTCGGGGATGATAGCCTTGCACTTTTCAACCATTGCAGGTGCTTCTTCCTCTTCGCAAGCCTGGAACTGGGCAAGGGCTGAACGGGCGATTTCCAGCTTCTCAAGCTTGGATTCTGCAGAATTGATACTGTTGAAGGTGTCTACTGCGGCGTTGAAGTCCTGGGCCATTGCCAGGGCTGCTCCCAGAAACAGTGCGGAGACAGCTGCAAATAATCTTTTCATAACTATAAATGTTTTGCGTTAATATTATCAAGCACGTAATTTGCAAAAGTAGCAAAATTTTGTGTTATTTTTGCATACTGTAAGCGGTTATTTATGACAAAACTGTTAAAATACCTGCTGTCAGCATTGGCCGGGTTAGTATTTTCAATAAGTGTGCCAGCACAGAATACCCAGACCCGCCTGCAGGATGATAGGGCGGTCAAAAAGGGCACCCTGGGCAGCGGTATTACCTATTATATAGTAGAGAACCCGGTGATGAAAGGCCGGGCCGATGCCGCCCTGGTAAGGCGGGGCGAAGCCGTGTCCGCCCGCTCCGGAGAGAATCTGGCTCCGTTCTCCGGCTTCCTGTTCCGCAGCGGCATATCTCCGTCGCCGGAGGGATTTATCCACCGCAGAGGCAATTCCACTGTATTCAGCTTCCCTTCCGTGGCAGTGCATGAAACTGCCCTGCTGGATTCCACGCTCCTGATGATTTTCACCCTGGCGGGCAAGTCGGCGGCCGATGAGGCCATAATCATAAGCGGTGACGTGAACGCCCAGGCGCTCAAGTCAAAGTTGGACATATTTTCGCTTATGCTGCCGCGCCGCAGCGTTGGGGTAAGGCAGGATACACATGCGTGGAATACCAAACCGCCGCAATGGAACTTTAGGGAAAATTCCGGCGGGAACCGGGCGCGCATAAGAGTATCATACTGTGCCCCCCGGCTGCCACAAAACAGGCTTTATACATCCCAGGCGCTTGTGCCGGAGCTTTTTGCCGCGCAGTTCGAGCCTTTCGTGCGCCGCCGCATCGACAGGTCTTTCTCCGATGCCGGCATCCCTTATTCAGATCTGGAATTCACATACCGTGGAACGGGTGCATCGCCGGGAGACGAGGTTTATTCCTTGTCGATGGTTACGGATACGCTCCATTGCAGGCCGGCTATGGAACGTCTGGCGCTGGTGCTTGGAGCGATTGATGATTTCGGCGCGTCCACGGAGGAATTCACAGGGATAAGGGCGTCGATGAAACCCGGACTGATTGAGCGTTCTGGCGCATCCGTTCCGGACGAGGCTTATGTAGAGCGCTGCATTTCGCATTTCCTGTACGGAACCAACATGGCTCCGGAGAGCACCCTGGTGAACCTGGCGGTTAAGCGCCAGCTGGCCGACAGCACGTGGTCGGGCCTGTTCAACAATTACAACAGGGCGTGGCTGGGGAGGCTGGAAAACCTTAATCTGGAGATAGAATCCGGGCAGGACAGCCTGGATACGGACGAGCTGATATTTGCATACAACCTGAATTATCTCATCGGCTCTACCGCGGGGGACACCTTGTCGCGGCATTGGGCATCGGCAGATTCTCTTCTGAAGGAAAAGGACTTTCCGAAGGTGCGGCTCCGTGAAATCCGCAAGGAGGCTGTCTCCGGAGGCGAAACCCTGCATTATTCGAACGGAGTGAAACTGGTTTATCGCAATGTGCCGTCGGCGGAAGGGTTCAATTTCGCCGTTGTATGGCAGGGCGGAATGGATAATGTTGAAGACATCAGGCCGGGTGAAGGAGCGTATATCGGAGAGATGTTCAGGATGTTCGATGCGGCGGGGATGGACTGTGTGGATTTGCGCGAGGCGCTTGCCGCCGCCGGAATAAGCATGGAGGCGTCGCTGGTGCCGAAGAATCTTGTGGTCAAGGGGCATGCGCCTTCGGACGGGTTGCAACTGCTGTTGAGCTCGCTTGTGAGTATCACCACGGAAGGAAAACTGAACAAAGATGCGTTTGAGGCCATGAGGAGTAACGTCACGGTAGGGGAAGACGGGTATATGTCCAGGATAGTATCGGCAATGATGCCGGGATATCAGAATGTTCCCGTGCCTCTGAAGAAGTCCCTTTCCGAGGATACGTTCCGCAAGGCCGCGGAATTCTATTCGGCCAGGTTCTCGCGGATGAACGAGGCTACGATTATCGTCATCGGCAATGTGGATGAACAGACGCTGAAGAAGCTTATGGTGCGTTATGCCGGCGGGTTCAAGACATTTAACGGGGTAACGTCCAAGAGGGGCCAGCGATATAATATGCAGGATCTGCATATCACCGGAAACGGAGAGGGCGCGGCGGGCCTGCATTCAATGTACCATGCCGATTTGCCTCTGTCGGCCAATACTTATTTCGGGGCGATGGTCATGGAAGAGTGGCTCTCGAGGGCGCTTCCTCAGGCCCTGTCCCGTCACGGACTGTCCGTGAGGGTGTCCACCATGATGCAGCCGTGGCCGGAGGAGAGGCTTATCGTGGAGATTCACTGCGCGCCGATGAGTGCGGAAAGCCTCCCGGCCGGTGTGGAAGCGGCGGGTTCAGCCGAATGGGCCGCCCTGCTGGACAGGACGCTCAGGAATCTTGAGGAGCCGTCGTCATCTGCAATTACTATATATAAGGAAAGGGTTTCCAAGAGGGTGAAGGAGTCGATGGAGAGTTCCGGCGGGCTCGTGGAGATGGTCCTGCTGCGCCTCGCCTTCGGCAAGAATTTCACGGTGAACTGGGCCGATAACGTATCTTCGGTGGATGCGGCGCGCCTGCACTCTATGTGGACGGCCCTTTTGGGAGGGGGAAATGTAAAAGTGATATGTCCGGAAAGAACCAGCACGGAACAATAATCCAGATTGGCGACATTCTGGTGTCGGAAGAGGTGGTCACGGAGTTTTTTGCCTGTGACTACGGTGCCTGCCATGGCCGGTGCTGCATCGTGGGGGAGAGCGGGGCTCCGCTGAAAGAGGATGAACTGGATCCGCTGGAGCGGTATTATGACGATTATTCACCGCTGATGACGGAAAAAGGCCGTGAGGCAGTGTCGCAGAAGGGATTCTTCGAGATCGACAGGGACGGGGATATAGTAACGCCCCTGGTTGCCGATGGTGAAGAATGCGCGTTCTGCCATTTTGAGGACGGCGGCTGCTTCTGCTCCATTGAGCGGCGTTTCTGCGCAGGCAGCATTCCTTTCCGCAAGCCGATTTCATGTTCGCTGTATCCCATCCGCGTGGTGGATCTTGGCGGTGGAACAAAGGGGCTGAACCTGCACCGCTGGGATATATGCAAAGATGCCTTCGAGCGCGGAAGGCGCGAAGGCATCAGGGTGTACCGGTTCCTCAGGGAACCGCTCACGGAAGCGTTCGGGGCGGAGTTTTACGATGCCCTCTGCGCTGCGGCGGATCTACTCCTGAGGGGGAGTGTTGATGAGGCTTAAGGCCTGATCGTAATCTTCTTCGTTCACTTTCACTTCAATGGCGCGTGCCCATCCGAGCGAGGGGTACGACGAGTCGTAGCCGAACACTGCGGCGGGGATGCCATTGTCGCGCAGCATCGCTGCGACCAGATCGGCCTCCACCTTGCTGGTGTAGGACGCTACGGTTTTGTACTTTTCGGAATCAGTCATTGCGGTTTATTTTAAATTCCAGATTGCTTGCGATGCGGGATATGTCCCTGGTGAGGCCTTCAATGGTGAAGCCGCCCAGGACGGGATTGATGCTCACACGGTCTTCCCAGAGGCGGAATAGCTGCGCGGCGAAGCTCCGGAGGCGGAAGTACAGGCTGCCGTCATCGGCCTCCTTTTCCAATTTGTACCCCCTGGATTCCATCGTGCCGATGATGGCGTCCCTGTGCGTGGCTGGCTCCCCTTTGGCGTTGACCATGCGTTTGCTGTAGCCGAAGACGGGATAGATGGCGCTCACCACGCCGAACATGACGGCGATGATGCCCACCGAGCGCCAGCCATGCTGGAATGCGACGTTGACATCGGTGGAAACCAGTCCGGCTGCCATGAGGATGAGCAGGATGAGGCCCATTGTGACGCTCACCTGGACGAAATATTTTAGGGCGCGGATGATGTATCTCATTTCTTTTTCTTCCTGAGGAGTCTTTTGGCTATCGTTATTGCGTTAAGAGCGAATCCGTAGAACGATACTGAACGGAGGGTGCGTCTTGCGCCTTCCTGCATCAGGGCCTGGGGGGTGTATACCTCCGGCATGGCGGCAAAGCGTTCGCGGAGATCTTCCTCCTTGATGCGGTTGCCGCCGCGCGACTGGCTGATTTCATGCTCAAGACTCTCCAGCGTGAGTATCTCCCTGAACTTGCGGTTCTTTTCCTGTGTCGTCATCGGCATTATCCTCATCAAGAGGGAAAAACAGTTTCATGAATACGGGCACGAAGGTGTTGCGCAGCAGCGAGTCTCTTCTGATGTACAATATCAGGAGCGCGATGGCAAGCACTACGGCTACGCTGATTGCGGCCAGACCGTACCTTTTGCCCATGACCTCGCCCAGAAGCAGGATGAGCCCGAACGAGAGCACGAGCAGGAGCGCCATTCCCACGCACACTATTATCAGAAGTGAAACCAGCTTGGAAAGGGAGATGGACAGCCCTTTCACGACCTGGAGTTTCACTTCATCGGCCTTGGAATCGGCGTATTCGCGCGAGGCGTCAAGCAGCTCCCTGGCGGGACGGGTGAATTCGCTCATTCTGCAGGGGTTTGGTCTTCCGGTTCTTCGGCTCCGGTTGCTGCCTGTGCTTCTGCAGTGTCGGCGGCCTCTGCGGCTTTGCCTTCGGCCTTGCGGAGGGCGTTCTCAAGGCGGTCCAGCTGGCGGAGGAGCAGCGCACGTGCGCCTTCCCTGATTTCGCCGCCCTTCTTCTTGAGGGTTTCGCCGAAGTCCTTCATGGACTCCTTGGCTTCCTCGGCCTTGTCTTCTACCTCGGCTTCCAGGTTTTCGGCTTCTTCCTGAAGGTCGTCAAGGTTGCCTGCGGCGGCACGTTTTACTTTTTCGCGGGTGTTCTTGCCTTTGTCCGGGGCATAGAGGACACCGATTGCCGCGCCGGCGGCCAGTCCCAGCAGGAGGGAGAAGAATGATTTGTTGCTCATAACGTATTAGATTAATTCTCGGATAATTGCGTCTGACGTGAAGAAGCGGTCTTCCGGAATGCGGTAGCGGCCGCCTTCCATAAGCACCAGCGAGCCTTCACGGACCATGCGGTCTACGTTTTCCTGTTCGCAGGCTTTGCGCAGGTAGTTGCCGTCGATGCCCCGGTCTGTACGGAGGCTGAGCATTACGGTTTCCACCAGCCGGTCTTCATCGGTGAGGATTTCACTGCTGCGAGTGTAATTGCTCAGGGCGGGAGTGTTCCACGAGCGCATGGGGTCGCGGAACGAGTGGGCGCTGGGGCCCAGGCCTACATAGGGCATCCTGGCCCAGTAACCGCTGTTGTGGCGCGCCTCGAAGCCCGGTTTTGCGAAGTTTGATATTTCGTAGTGCCGGTATCCGGCCTGGCCCAGCTTCTCGCAGAGGATGCCGTACTGGCCGGCGCACTTTTCGTCATCGGCAGGGATATACTGGCCTTTTTCGACCATGTGGGCAAGCGTGCTGTCGCCGTCTACGGACAGCTGGTAGCAGGAAATATGCTCCGCGCCAAGTTGTATGGCTTTGTCTATCGTGGCGGCCCAGACGTCGTTTTCCAGGTTGGAAAGGCCGAAGATAAGGTCGATGCTGATGTTGCCGAAACCGGCCTCGCGTGCCAGCCGGAAGGCTTTTTCCGCCCTTTCCGCATTGTGGCGGCGGTTCATCCAGGTGAGAAGGCGGTCGTCGAACGACTGGATGCCAAGGCTAAGGCGGTCTACGCCGATGGAGCGGAGGCTCTGGAGATAGGGGAGACCTTTTTCTGCGATGTCCTCCGGATTGGCTTCCAGGGTGAATTCGTCGAAGGGGGCGCCGAAGCCGATGTCCTGGAGGGCCAGGACGATGCGGGTGAGTGAAGCAAGCGGAAGCACACTGGGTGTGCCTCCGCCGAAGTATAGGGTATGTAAACGGCTGTCGAACTCGTCCCTGCGGCGCCTGATTTCTTCACATACCGCGTCCGTGTAACGGGCGAACATTTTGTCGTCCGCTATCTCGGAGTAGAAGTCGCAGTAGGTGCAGAAACTGCGGCAGAAAGGGACGTGGACGTAAATCATACTAGCGGAGCATGATTTCCGCCCGGCCTATCATGCTTGTGGATGTATAGGCTTCCACGGTGTAGATGCCTTTCACGAACTCTCCAAGGTCCTTCAGGTATACCGACACGTCGATTTCGCTGCCGGCATAGTCCACCTGCCTGCGTGCGGTGGCGGTGTGGCTCGCTCCGCCGGAGGTGAAGGAGGTGGATGAACCGTTGGTCATTACGCGGCCTTCAGGATCCTTGAGCACGATGTACACCGTTACGGGGCCGTGTTCCGCCAGGGCGTTCTCCACAAGGGAGAGGCTGGCGACCAGATATTTCACACGCGTGCTTCTGTCCGTGTCTTTGTTGCTGGCGTTGTATGCCCTCACATACAGGCCGCGTGCCTTGAGCACCTTGCCGGCGGATACCTGGCCGGTGAGGTCCTGCACCTGTGAGGTGAGGCGCTCGTTCATGGTCCTGGTTTCCGCTGCTTCGCGGCGGGCGTCCTCCGCCTGTGCCGCAAGCTGTTTGTTGAGGGTGTTCAGCGAGTCTATCTGGACGATGTAGCCGCGCATGATGGAACGCAGCGTGCCCAGTTCTTTCTCATACTGGCGGATCTTGGCGCGGTTGGTTGCGTCTGTGCTCTGCAGCCTTTCGATCAGGAGGGCGACCTGCTCACGGGAGGTGTCCAGCTGGTGGCTGATGCTTTCGTAGTCCGTGTTCAGGGAGTCGAAATCGGCCTGAAGGGCACGGAACTGTTCGGAAAGTTCTTCTTTTTCCACTTCCAGTTCGCGCACCAGTGAGCTGTTGTTGCGGGTTACTACGCTGAGGGCGATGCCCAGACCGAGGGCAACCACGGCAAGCAGTGCGAGTATGATGTACGGAGTTTTCTGTTTTTTCTCACGCTCTTCGCGTGCACGTCTCTCGAGGGGATCTTCTGTCATAATTGTTAAGTTATTTGTGCAAATATATTTATATTTGTGAAAATTGTCAAGTGTATCGGTATGGAAAACGTATATGCAGGCCGCATCGAGGCTTTAAGGGAGCGGATGTGGAAGGAAAACTGGGATGCCGTTATTATTACCGGAAGCGATCCGCACGCAAGTGAGTATCCCGCTCCCAGATGGAAGCAGGTTCAGTGGCTGTGCGGCTTTACCGGAGAGGCCGGAGATGTTGTTGTAACCGCGTCTCATGCCGGTCTGTGGACTGATACGCGTTATTTCATACAGGCCGTGAGGCAGCTGCAGGGTACCGGAGTGGAGCTGCACAAACTGCGTGTTCCGGAGGCGGTGCCCATTCCGCAGTGGCTTGCCGGCGAGGAGTTCGGAATAGCCGAGCCGGTTGTGGCCGTGGACGGGCTGTGTTTCAGCACCGGGCAGCTGGAGGCGTTGCGTTCGGCCGTTCCCGGGGTAACCGTGGTTCCCGTGCCGGATCTTCTGTCTTCTCTTTGGGAAGGGCGCCCGGCTATACCTTCATCTCCGGTCCTTACTCTAGGAGAGGAGCTGTGCGGGGAGTCTCGGGAACATCGGCTTTCCAGGCTGCGCAAGTGGATGATTCTGCATGGGTGTGATGCCGTGCTGGTGACGGCCCTGGACGATATTGCATGGCTCTTGAACGTGCGCGGGAGCGACATCGAATACAATCCTCTGGTGATATCATATCTTGTGGTGACGCTGGACGAGGCGCGCTGGTATGTGCGCAAAGACGCGTTTGCGTCGTCGGATTCGGAGACGGAGGCCAGCTTCTATGAGCTGCGTGCCGATGGCGTGGACATCCGCGATTATGGCGACATCGGCCTGGATCTTACTTCCCTTAAGGCCGATGGCGTTGGCTCGCTGTATGTGGATCCTTCGACGCTGAATGCCTATTTGTATGATCTGCTGCTGGGGGAAGGGCCTTCGCTGATTCGCGGCGATTCTCCTGTGGCGCTGTGGAAGGCGGTGAAGAATACGGTGGAACTGGATGGAATGCGCGAGGCTCATCTGGAGGACGGCGTGGTAATGGAGAAGTTCCTGTACTGGCTGGAGCAGAATGCGGGGCGCGTGAATGAATGGGAGGCATCGGGGTATTTGAGGTCTTTGAGGGCGGCCGTTCCCGGGTACAGGGGCGACAGTTTCGAGACAATATCGGCCTACGGGCCTTCTGCGGCGCTGCCCCATTATGTGACGCCATCGGTTGGTTCTTCGCTGATTGAGGCTCGGGGGCTGTACCTGGTGGATTCCGGCGGGCAGTACCTTTTTGGCACTACGGACATCACGCGCACTGTGCCGATGGGGCCCTGCTCGGCACTGGAGATGGAGGATTACACGCTGGTTCTGAAGGGGCACATCGACCTGGCAATGGCGTCTTTCCCTGCAGGAACCGCCGGATGCCAGATCGATGCCCTGGCCCGCGAACCGCTGTGGAAGTTTAAACGCAATTTCGGCCACGGAACGGGCCACGGCGTGGGTTTCTTCCTCTGTGTTCACGAAGGGCCGCAGGACGTACGCCAGAATTTCAACGCGGTTGCTCTGCAGCCCGGCATGGTGCTCTCCGACGAACCGGGCATCTACCGCGAGGGCATGCACGGGGTGCGCCACGAGAACCTTGTGGCCGTCCAGGCTCTTGGCACTAACGAGTTCGGCTCCTGGCTTGGCTTCGACGTGCTCACCCTCTGCCACATCGACACCTCCTGCCTGGTACCCTCCCTCCTGGACCGCGCCGAACTCGACTGGCTCAACGCCTACAACGAGCGCGTCTACCGCACCCTCTCCCCGCGCCTGTCTCCCGCCGAAGCCTCCTGGCTCCGCTCCAAAACCCTCGCGGTGTAGGGGGGCGGCTGCCTGCGCATTTGCCCGCTCGCGCATTTCCCCGCGCGGCCCGGCTTGCCGGATATCCGTTTCCAAATTATGAAACGGAAATTTTTTTCGTGCCTGTGTGACAGACAGTTGCGAGGGCGCCGAAAACCGTTTTACGCCAAAAGGGGTAAAAATGGCGCATTTTCCGCACAGGCGCATCACAAAAAGCAGCCCTACAGCTATGCCGGAAGCCGTTTTTGAACTTATCCGTGTGAAACGCTTGTTACATGGATAAGTAGCACTATCTTGCAGCCGTAACTTTAAAAACAAAATGCTTATGGCACCCAACAGATCAACTTATTTCCTCCCGCAGGAACAATACGAAGAAATCAAGAAAAAGTATCCCAAATTCAACGAACCGTGGTCATCGGACGAGGAAAACGTCCTGTACGAACTCACCGAACAGAAAGCGTCTCGCAAAGAAATGTCCGAAGCTCTCGGCAGAACGCCCAATTCTGTAAAAATGAAACTGATGGAACTGGGACTGTACACAAAAACTCAGGCAGCCCGCCCGTGGAGCGAAGACGAAGAGAACAAACTGGTATCCCTTTACAACACTGGCGCAGACTTGGAAAACATCGCCCTCGAACTGGGCCGCTCCGTAAACGCAATTGTCAAGCGCCTAATCTATTTGCGTATCAATATTTTTAAGAAGAAGGAGGCATAACCTATGGAAACATCTTATGCCGGGACGAAAGCCTCATTGTTGATTATTCCGGAAGATTCATTATATTTGCAGAAACCCGGAAGTATAATGAAAACGAACCGAATCAGTGTCTTTATTCCTAAAGGAGACATGCCGTTTTTCCGGAAACTTTCACGGAAAATGGGGTGGGCATATACCGACGGCACATCCCTGGATGAAAGTGCAGAAGCCCTAAAAAGCATCGAGCAAGGGTTTAATGAATTGAAATCCGCCCGTGACAATAATCAAACGCTGCCCGGCATCGACCAGCTTTTCGATGAACTGAAGGCCGTTTGATCATGGTGACAATATCGTACCTGCCGGAATTCTTACGACAAGCAAAGCGCCTCACAAAAAAGTATCCTTCGTTCCCCGAAGACTTAAAAACAATTACCGAGGAATTATCCGTAAACCCATTGGTGGGTTCAGATTTGGGCTCCGGTATTCGCAAAGTGCGTGTGGCAATCAAGAGCAAGGGAAAGGGAAAAAGAGGAGGTGCAAGAGTAATTACATTCAACCTCGCTGTGAGTGGCGACAATACGGATGTAACACTTTTGACTGTATATGATAAATCGGAAAATGAAAACATTTCCGATTCGGAAATAAAAGCCTTAATGAATAAGGCTGGCTTATAGAAACCGTTTAAACAATTACGGGTGGACGAGGGTGCCGATGGGGTCACCGGCGAGGAGGCGGGTGAGGTTGCCGGTGGCGTTCATGTCGAAGACGATGATGGGCATGTGGCCGTCGGAGCAGAGGGCGTAGGCAGTCTGGTCCATTACTTTGAGGCGGCGGGAGATGGCCTCGTCGAAGGTGAGTTCGTCGTACTTGACGGCTGAGGGGTCTTTCTCAGGATCTGCGGTGTAGACGCCATCGACACGTGTGCCTTTGAGAAGGGCGTCGGCGCCGATTTCGAGGGCTCGGAGGGCTGCGCCGGAATCCGTGGTGAAGAAGGGGTTGCCGGTTCCGCCGGCGATGAGGGCAACGCCTCCGCGCTCCAGCACTGCTACGGCATCGTCACGCATGTAGTACTTGGCATAAGGCTCCATGGGGGTCGATGTAAATACGACCGCCTCCACGCCCTGCTCTTTGATGAACATGCTGAGGGCCAGGGAGTTGATTACCGTGGCCAGCATGCCCATTTTATCACCGTCAACGCGGTCGAAGCCTTTGCCCACGCCCTGGAGGCCGCGGAAAATGTTGCCGCCGCCGTTGACGATGGCTATCTGCAGGCCGGCTTTCGCGGCTGCCGCTATTTCTTTTGCATATTTTTCGAGCCAGGCCGTGTCGAGGCCTTTTCCGGCAGGTCCGCCCAGGCTTTCGCCGCTGAGCTTGAGGAGCACTCTTTTGTACATGTCTGTTTAGATTTGGTAACAAAAGTATCGAAATATTGCGAAATATGCAATTATTTCCCTATATTTGGCAAAATTGTAACCAAATCAATCAGTTTTATGAAAAGGCTTTTATACCTTCTCGCAGCGGTGGCAATGGTCTTCACCGCCTGCAAAAAAGAAGAGGTTAACGGAGATGACCTCATTGGCGTATGGGAAGACACCAATGAAAATACCCATTGTATTTTAACATTCTACAGGACTGGTGATTACACTAAAACGATGGATGATTTCACAGAAGAAGGCACCTGGAGGAATGACAAAGGTAACCTGACGTTGCTGGCGAAAGATGAAACCCGCATGGATTATACAGTCCGCTTGCTCGGCGGCAAAGCCGCACTTGTGCTTCACGGGGGAGACGAAGAGTCTGCCTGGGACGAACTGTATTATAAGAAAGGTGCAACGGTTCAATCCGGAGCCTTGAAGGACGGCCGCTATGATGCGCCTCATAATGGTGTCAAAGGCACCGGCAACTATGACAGAACCGTAACGTTTATCGTAAAAGGAAATCAGCTTGATTTGTACGTCCACGCCTGGGGAACCCATCTGCAGGGGACTTATAAAATTGAAAACGGATACCTCAAATTCAACGCAACCA
>JAGAAY010000099.1 GCA_017615065.1 Bacteroidales bacterium
CGGGAGATAATGGAAGTACCCACCGCGCCCTCTGCGGAGGCCCTTGCGGCCGATGTATGGGACGATGACGAGCGCTGCTCCTATTCGGCCGACGGGGAATACCTCCTGGACGCGGAAAACTTCCCGCCGTCGGTCACCGTCCATCCCGGCACAAAGGTAATCTGCGACGGCGTATTCGCCTTCCAGGATTACATGGCCGATGTTCCCCCGGGCACGAAGAAAATCCCACTGGAGGAGCGGGACTCCTTCCTTGAAAAGATAAAGCTCCCGGACAGCCTCACCCACATCGGTGAAAGCGCCTTCCAGGAGTGCGGCCAGATGCTCCGGATCAAGCTTCCCAAGAACCTCCTCTACATCGGCCCATATGCCTTCTGCGACTGCTGGCAGCTTGAAAAGGTTAACATTCCCGCATCCGTCCAGTTCATCGGCCAGGACGCATTCCTGGGCTGCATAAACCTGGAAGAGATAATCCTTCCCAAGGGGGCCGATGCCGCCCGCATCAGGGCTATGCTCCCCAAAAAACTCCATAAGTACACACGATGAACCTGGAACGCGCAGAACTCGTACTCGGTGACGCCGTGATGAAACGGCTCCGCGCCGCACGCGTGATCCTGTTCGGCGTGGGCGGAGTAGGCGGCTGGTGCGCGGAAGCTCTGGTTCGCAGCGGCCTGGGCAACATTACCGTAGTAGACCCGGACATTGTGGCGGAACACAACGTTAACCGTCAGGTAATGGCCCTTTCCAGCACCGTGGGCCGGCCCAAGGTGGAAGTGCTGCGGGAAAGGCTCCTGGACATCAATCCGGAAGCCACTGTATGTGCCCTGCAAAAGGCCTGGGACAGGGATTACGGCGACACGTTCGGGCTTGACGGCTACGACTATATTGTCGATGCCATCGACTCCCTCAAGGACAAGATAAACCTAATCGCCCTCGGCAGCCGCAGCAGCGCCCGGATGTTCTCCTCCATGGGCGCGGCCTGCAAGGTGGACCCTACCCGGGTTCGCATAGCCGAATTCTGGGAAGTCCGCGGCTGCCCCCTCGGCTCCGCCCTCCGCAAAAAGATGCGCCAGACCAAAGTAACCACGGAACACCCCGTCACCTGCGTCTACAGCGACGAACTGATTCCAAACAAGTGGAAAGAGGGTGACGAAGAACGTCCCAACGGCAGCCTTGTCACCGTAACCGCCGCTTTCGGTCTCACCATCGCAAGCCTTATCATTCAAGACGTTATGAATCATGAATAAATCCTGCATATTACTGCTGGCCCTGGCCGTTTCCTGCGGGGCGCCTGCCCTTCAGGAGTACCGTGTGGAGGTTGTGAACACCTACCCGCACGACCGCGGCGCCTACACCCAGGGCCTGTTCTTCCACGACGGGAAAATGTACGAGAGCACTGGCCAGTACGGCACCAGCTCCATCCGCATAGTGAACTACGAAACCGGAGAGTCGGAGAAGCGCGTGAATATCGGCGACCAGTACTTCATCGAGGGCTCCGCCGTATTCGACGACCAGCTGTATGTCCTCACATGGACCAACCACGTTGTGTTCCTGTACGACAAAGACTCCCTAACCTACAACCTTACCAAGGGCTATGGCCGGCAGGGCTGGGGCCTCACCACCGACGGCACACAGCTCATCGCCAGCGACGGCACCTCCACACTCTTCTTCATGGATAAGAACCTGCATGTGGAGCGCCGCATCAAAGTAACCATGGACAAGCGCCCCGTGTACTACCTGAACGAACTGGAATGGATCGACGGCAAGATCTGGGCGAACGTATACACCAAGGACTACATCGTTATTGTGAACCCGGAAACCGGCATCGTGGAAGGCCGCGTGGACTGCACCGGCCTCCTCCCCCGCACCGAGTACACCAACACCACCGATGTCCTTAACGGCATAGCAGCAGACGACCACGGCCGTATCTTCCTCACAGGCAAGAACTGGCCGCACTTATATGAAGTGAAACTTAAGAAGAAGTGAAAAAACTGTTTCTGATTGCAGTGCTTGCGGCACTGCCGCTGAGCGCGCTGGCGCAGGAAGAGGACGTAATACGTCTGGATTCCGTCGTCGTATCGGCCACAAGGGCCGGATCGCTGACCCCGGTCACCCACACTTCCCTGGACAGGGCAGCCTTAAGGGGTTCCAATCCAATCAATTCGCTTCCCATGACGCTGAACCTGATGCCTTCCGTGGTCACCTACAACGAAGGCGGCACCGGGCTTGGCAACTCGGCCATGACAATCCGTGGCGTCAAGGGCTCGCAGATTAACGTCACGCTCAACGGAATCACGCTCAACGATGCGGAGAGCCAGGAGGTGTTCTGGGTGAACATTCCCGCGCTCACCAGCCTCATCTCAAACGTGCAGGTTCAGCGCGGCCTGGGGACATCGGCAAGCGGTGCGGGCGCCTTCGGGGCCAGCATCAACATGAACACGGCGTTCGTCACGCCGGATCCCTTCGCCGCCATCGACCTTTCATACGGCTCATACAATACGCTCATTTCCACGGCGGCCGCAGGAACCGGGCTCACCAAAGGCGGGCTCTATGCCAGCGCGGCCTATTCCTTTGGCAATACCGACGGATATATCCGCAACGCCTGGGTGCACAGCCAGTCGGCATTCGTGGCCCTGGGATGGCTCAGCGGCATGAATTCCCTTCGCCTGACCTACCTCATGGGCGACCAGCACAGCGGCATCACCTGGGACGGCATCGACCTGGAAAAATACTATGAAGACCGCCGCTACAACGGCGCCGGCAAGTACAAGGACGATGACGGCAACACGCTCTATTACCCCAACCAGTCGGACAATTACGCGCAGCACCATATCCAGCTCAATTACACCCACGCATTTTCGCACGCGCTGAACTGGACCACCACCCTGAACTATACCCGCGGAGACGGCTATGACGAGTATTACAAGACCGGCAAGAAGCTCGCCGATTACGGCCTGAACGGTACCGGGAAGAGCGACATAATCTACCGCAAGTGCATGGACAACAACCTGTGGGTGCTTTCGAGCGACCTGCGTTACAAGAGCCGCGTGCTGGACGTAACCGGCGGCGTGTATGCATCCACGTACTTCGGCGGCCACTGGGGCGACGTGCTTTGGGCCAAGGCCCTGGGCGATAATGCCGATTATGACAACGACAACTGGTACGGCTACAAGGGCCGCAAGAACGATGTGAGCATATTTGCCCGCGCCGAATATCGGCCCCAGGACTGGCTCACGGCATACATCGACCTTCAGGAGCGCATCGTCAGCTACAGGCTGGACGGCACCGACGACGACTGGCTGAGCTACGGAGCGTCTCCCTCAGACATGCTCAATTACTCCGAGAAATGGCCCTTCTTCAACCCCAGGGCCGGTTTCTCCGCCGCCATCGGCAGCAACCTGCTGTACGGCTCCGTCGCCCTCGGCCACAGGGAGCCCGGGCGCAGCGACATCAAGGAGAACATCAAGGGCACCCTCTCCCCCATCGTCCCCGAAGAAATGGTGGACATCGAGGCAGGCTGGCGCTTCAGCGGGAAGGCGGTATCGGCAAGTGCCAATATATATTTAATGGAATACCGCAACATGCTGCTCGAGACCGGGAGGCTTTCCTCCAGCGGATATGCAGTGAAAGAGAATGTCGACAGGGCGTGGAGAAGGGGCATCGAACTGTCGGCGGCATGGCAGGCACTCCCCTGGTTGAAGGCCGATGCCAACGCCACATTCTCCGTGAACCGGATTGCCGATTACACCTCCTATGTGGCCTATGACGACTATTCCCCACGCACCTACGCGGTGCACTACGGCGAAACGCCCATGCTGATGTCGCCTTCCGTCATCGGCATGGCAAGGCTCACCTTCACACCCTGGAAAGGCGGCACGGCCGTCCTCAGCGGAAAGTACGTGGGCCGGCAGTTCATCGACAACAGCGGCAGCGACGAAATGGCAATCCCCGCCTACTTCGTTGCCGATGCATCCCTGCGCCATACATTCACCTTATTTGAATCCTACCGCGACGGCCGCGGCATTCCCGTCACAGCCGGGCTGTACGTGAACAACCTCCTGAACAACATGTACTACGCCTCCGGTTGGCGCTGGGAATCCTACAACGAGGCCTCCGATACAGTTACGCGCGGTGTGGGCGTATACCCTCAGGCCCCCATTAATATAATGTTCAAGCTGAGTGCCACTTTTTAAATAATTTTATTAAGTTCGATATCATTCAAAATTTTTTGCATTAATTAAAACTTTGTTTATATTTGCATCGTGAAAGATGCCAAGACAGTTTGTCATTTTTTGCAAACGCTTGTTCTAGCCAAATAAAGAAGACCTTCTTCGATAAGGTAATACACTACTAACTAACCAGGTTAATGGCCCGCAGTGATGCAGGCCATTAAACGTTTATCCCCCCCATACTCTCCGCCCGGCAAGTACTGCTCACTACACATAGCATGTGTACCCCCTATTCTACGCCCTGTACGGCTCACCACACATAGCATGTGTAACACCCAACGTGCCCTCTACGCCCCTCTGTAGCACTTTCGATTCTACACATGCTATGTGTATCCATCTATCTGGGGCTTGGGCGTCAGCCACGGCAAGAGACACACTGATACATGTATGCCGTCCCTAATCTCTCGAGCAGGCGACAACCTCATTCTCTCTCCCTATTCCGCCCAAGTGTGGCGCCAGCCTCTATACAGCTTGGGGTTTTCACGGTTTTTGGTGCCTCGCTTGTCGTGGCACCAAAAGCCGGGGAAACCCGAGCAGGCAAGCCGCCAGGCGCGGCAGTCCGGGCCGGCCCGTGCGCCCGACTCCCAACCACC
>JAGAAY010000100.1 GCA_017615065.1 Bacteroidales bacterium
CCGAAGTGTGCGCCTGCATCAAGCAGCTGTTCGAAATTTGTTCTTGACATGGGTTTAAATTTGTCTTTTGTTTTAAATTCTCTTTCATCAATCCGGAGTAGCAGTACCAACTGGTCTCCGAAATTTTTTCGCAGCGGGGCAATCCTTTTATAAACAAGAATTTACTGTAAACCCCAACTGTGCTGACGTAAATCCAGGGTAAACGGTTAACGTTTGCTGAACTGGAAGCGACGGCGTGCGCCAGGCTGACCGGGTTTCTTCCTCTCCACCTCACGGGCGTCACGGGTGAGGAAACCAGCGGCCTTGAGGGCGGGACGATAGGCCTCGGCATCAACCTCGCAAAGTGCGCGGGAGATTCCAAGACGGACGGCCTCTGCCTGACCTTTGGTGCCACCACCTACGAGGGTGACCTTGATGTCAAACTGACCTGCTGTGCCGGTAACCTCGAACGGCTGGTTAACGATGTACTGGAGGGTTCCCTCTTTGAAGTACTCGTCCATAGGGCGGCCGTTTACGACGATGTTGCCACTGCCGGCTACAACATAAACACGGGCGACAGCTGATTTACGTCTTCCAATGGCGTGTTTCTGTTCCATGCTCTGTCTTTAGATTTCGTTTAACTTAATGGGTTTGGGATTCTGTGCCTGGTGAGGGTGCTCGGGACCTGCATAAACGTACAGGTTGTTGATGAGCTTGTCACCAAGACGGGTCTTCGGGAGCATGCCCCTTACCGACCTGCGGATGAGTTCTGCGGGCCTTGTTGCAAGGATCTCCTTGGGGGTGGTGAAGCGCTGTCCGCCCGGATAGCCGGTGTAACGGACATAGACGCGGTCGGTCATCTTCTTGCCGAGCAGGCGAACCTTCTCCGCATTCACGACGATCACGTTGTCACCACAGTCCACATGAGGGGTGAAGCCGGGCTTGTTCTTGCCACGGAGCACGAGTGCCACGCGGGAGGCCAGGCGACCCAGGATGAGATCTGTTGCATCAATGACGAGCCACTCCTTGTTTACAGTTGCCGCGTTGAGCGATACTGTCTTGTAGCTAAGTGTGTCCACTGTCTTGATTATTAATGGTTTAACTATAAAAATTGCGATCCCCACACTATTTGGGGACCGCAAAGATAAGACTTTTTTGTAAAAAAACAAAATGAGATCTCTCGACTACGCTCGAGATGACAATGTCATTTCGACCAAGCGAAGCGCGCGGAGAAATCCCCTATCTATCGTACACGCTGCAAGCCTCGGGCGCTTCGCCTCCCCAGCGGGCCGCAACGTAGTCCAGGGTACGAAGAATCTCCTCGGGATCCTTGGACGTCACCAGCTTGATGCGCGTCTCCTTGAAATCGCGTAGCCCCTTGAAGTAGCAGCTCAGATGCCTGCGCATTTCGAATACGCCCGTAACTGGCCCTTTGTACTCCAGAGACAGCGCGAAATGCCGTTTTGCCAACGCCACGCGGTCTCGCACACTCATCGGCGGCAATTCGGAACCGGTGTCCAGCAGATGCCGTATCTCGGTGAATATCCATGGATGCCCGAACGAAGCCCGTCCCACCATGATCCCATCGACTCCATAGCGCTCAAATGCCTCCCGGGCCTTCAAAGCACTGTCGATATCGCCATTACCTATAATAGGTATATGCATGCGCGGATTGTTCTTCACCTCGCCGATAAGCGTCCAGTCGGCCTCGCCCTTATACATTTGACAACGCGTTCGCCCGTGTATGGTAAGGGCCGATATTCCCACGTCCTGAAGCCTCTCCGCCAGGTCGACGATTATCTTGCTGCCATCGTCCCAGCCCAGCCGCGTCTTTACGGTAACCGGCTTGCCGACGACATCGACAATTGCCTTGGTTATGGCCACCATTTTGTCGGGCTCCCGCATCATGCCGCTTCCGGCTCCGCGACCGGCGATCTTCGAAACGGGGCAACCGAAATTAAGGTCGATGACATCGGCCCCATGCCCCCCGGCCAGCTCCTGCGCCCGATCGGCCATCCTGGCGGCATCGACCATTGCCTCCGGTATGCTGCCATATATCTGAATGGCCACCGGAGACTCCTCGGGAAGGGTTTTCATCTTGGCGATGGTCTTGGCCGCGTCGCGAATCAGGCCATCCGAGGAAACGAATTCGGTGGTTACCATGGCGGCGCCCGCCTCCCTGCACAGGATGCGGAAAGATACGTCGGTCACGTCCTCCATGGGGGCCAGTACTACCGGCCTTTCACCCAAATCCAAATTTCCTATTTTCACGGCGCAAAGATATGGATTTTTTGTGTAAATTTGTGCCCATGATTTATAAGACCATCCTGAAACTGCGGCACAAAGCCTATGACAAAGGGCGCAAAAAGTCCTTCGAGACCGATGTCCCCACAATATGCATAGGAAACATCACCGTGGGCGGAACAGGCAAGACTCCCCACACGGAAATGGTCCTGCGCACGCTCCTCAGGAGCGACGAGTGGGCATACGCCAACCTGGCCGTGCTTTCCCGCGGCTACAAGCGCAAATCCCGCGGTTTCCAGAAGGTCCCCATCGGCGGATCGGCAGGCATCTACGGGGACGAACCGGTGCAGATAGCCGGGAAATTCCCCATCGCCACCGTAGCGGTGGACAAAGACCGCGTCGAAGGCTGCCGCCTGCTCACCCATCCGGAAACGGCAGATTTCCCACCTGCACAGGTAATTATCCTGGACGACGCCTTCCAGTACCGCCGCCTCAAAGCTACCTATAATATATTGCTGGTGGATTACAACCGCCCCGTACAGAAGGACAAACTCCTCCCCTGGGGGCATCTCCGCGATCTTCCCTCCCGCATGGCATATGCCGACATGATCATCGTGAGCAAATGCCCCAACTACATGGAAGACTCGGAGCGCGTGGAATGGGCAGCCTCCCTGGGTGTGGCCGATTACAATCCGGAAACCTGCCGTGGCATGAGCGCAGCGGGAAAAGAGCAGGTGCTTCTGTTCACTTCCGTGTCCTACAAGCCGATGGCCCCCGTATATCCGGATAAAGCCGACAGCCGTTTCACCTACGCCCGCCGCGTGGTACTCTTCACCGGCATCGCCAACGACCTTCCCCTGCGCAGCTATCTGTCCGACAGCTACAAAATCGCCCGCCACCTGGAGTTCCCGGACCATCATCAGTATACATCGGCCGATATCGCCTCCGTCGAAAAGGCAATGAAAGACTTCCCCACCGCCTGCATCGCCACCACGGAGAAAGACGCCGGCCGTATCCTGGACTACAAGAAAATCCCCGCAGACCTCAAAGAGCGCCTCTTCCAGGTGCCCATCGAAGTCTCCTTCCTCTCCGAACTGGAGCAGCAGGTCTTCGAATCCACCCTCCTTGGCATCCTCCGCCCCTTCGCCCCGCAATAAGAAAACTGCCCTTTAGTGCTCCCGAAGGTGCATTGCAATGTACCCTCAGGCGCAAAAAGGCCTCAAAATGCTCCCGAAGGTGCCGGTCAATGTACCCTCGGGAGCAGTCGCTTATTCTTTCCGCAACACTTCGTTCTGTACGCGGACGGATTCGTCGTGGATGGCGGTCATGATGGCGCGGATGGCGTCTTCGGAGAGGCCGAGGGCAACGCCGCTGGCAACGACATCGGCAAGGAGGGCTTCCCAGCGGCCCGCCTGGAGGATAGCAACGTTGTGCTGCTTCTTGTAGAGGCCGATTTTGCGGCTCACCTCATTACGGTCCGCCAGAAGCCGTAACAGATTCTCGTCAATAACGTCGATACGTGCACGGAGAGCCTCTATCCCTTCGCGGTAGGCCTCGCTTTCGGAAGACTTTTCGCGTATAATCAGGCTCTCAAGAAGCGTCTTCAAATCGGCCGGTACCAGCTGCTGTTTGGCGTCGGAAAGCGCACATGCGGGGTTGCAGTGGCTTTCCACCATCAGGCCGTCCAGGCCCAGGTCCATCGCCTGCTGCGAGAGTTCAAGCAGGTAGTCGCGGCTGCCGCCCATGTGGGAAGGATCGGCAAAAAAAGCCATCTGGGGATAGCGGGTGCGTATCTGAATCGCCAGCCTCCAGCCCGGATCGTTGCGGTAAGGGATGGGGGCCGATGTGGAAAAGCCGCGATGTATCACGCCCAGCCTCCGGAGCCCGGCGCGGTTAAGCCTTTCAAGCGCGCCGATCCAAAGGTCGATGTCCGGATTCACCGGATTCTTCACCAGAACGGGCATGTCGGTGCCTTCCAGCGCATCGGCAATTTCCTGCATAAGGAAGGGATTTGCCGATGTGCGGGCGCCAATCCAGACCATGTCCACGCCATACTTGATGCACTCCAGCACGTGCTTTTCGGAAGCAACCTCCGTGCATGTCCACATGCCCAGCTCCTGCTTCACGCGGCGCATCCACTTGAGGCCGGGAGTACCAACGCCCTCGAACGAACCCGGATGCGTACGGGGCTTCCAGATGCCTGCTCGGAATACATGAATTCCGAATGCGGCAAGCCCGCGGGCCGTTTCCATTACCTGCTCCTCGCTTTCAGCGCTGCAGGGGCCCGCAATGCACATTGGCCTCGGGAGTGTGAAGCATCCCCATTCAGTTCCGGGGATTATGTCCAGTTCGTGTGCCATTACCGGATGATCTTTTTGATTCTGTTCGCCTCCTGTATGAGTTCCCGTATCCGCGCCTCGTCGTAATTCGCAACGGCATCTCGGAACAGCTGCATCTTTTCCAGATAAGTGTCGATAACCCTGAGCACATTGTCCCTGTTCTGAGTGAGGATGGGCACCCACATATCGGCACTGGATTTGGCTAGTCGCACCGTGGAGGAGAAACCGCCCGACGCCAGGTCGAAGATGTGCTTCTCGTCTTTCTCTTTGTCCAGTACGGTGAGCGCCAGGGCGAAGGAGGTGATGTGCGAAATATGGGACACATAGGCCGTGTGAACGTCGTGCTGGGCCGCATCCATGTATATGGGGCGCATGTTCAGCACCGCGTACAATTCCTCGATCGCCTTCAGTGCCGATGGATCCGACTCCTCCGGATTTGCAAATATGCAGGCCCTGCCGTCGAACAGGTTTGGCATCGCCGCCCAGGGACCGCTGTACTCCGTTCCCGCCATGGGATGAGTGCTTACAAATCGGCCGCGATTGGGGCTGTAGCGCGTTGCGAGGCAGATCTGCTCCTTGGTGGAGCATACGTCGATGACGACCTGTCCGGGGCCGATGGCGCCAAGGATTTCCGGCACCATCTTCACGGCAGTGCCCACGGGAACGGCCACAACGATTATATCGGCCTGCTTCACGCAGTCATCGAAGCTCATGATTTCATCGGCAAGACCAAGGCGTACTGCGGCATCGGCACTCAGGGCATCCTGCTCCACGCCGAGGACGCGGGAAGCGAAGCCACGGGCCTTGAGATCCAGCCCCATCGACCCGCCTATGAGGCCGAGTCCTATGATTCCGACGGTTTTCATAATACTTCGAGAATTCGTGAAAGGGCCTTCTCCAGCGCCGGTACGGGTGCGCACAGCGAAATGCGGATATACTGCTCTCCGCCCCGGCCGAAGATGAATCCCGGGGTGATGAACACGCCGGCCTCGTGAAGAAGCCTGTCGGAAAGCTCTACCGCGGGAACGGAAACCCTGCCCCAGATGAAGAGTCCGGCGCTGTCGGGATTATATTCGGCACCAAGGGCATCCATGATACGGCATGCTACGGCAGCGCGGCGGTAATACTCCGCGTTGAGGGAGGAGAACCAGCTCTCATCGGCCTTCAATGCCTCAACGGCGGCCAGTTGCAGGGGGCGGAAAATACCGGAATCCATCTGGCTCTTCACCTTGAGGATTTCCTTGATGTATGCCGATTCGCCGGCTATCATCCCAAGCCTCCAGCCCGCCATGTTATGGGCCTTGGACAGGGAATTCATCTCCAGGCAACCCTCCTTCGCACCCGGCACGGCCAGGATGGACAGAGGCTTTTCGTTGCGGATAAAACTATAGGGATTGTCGTTGATTATCAGAATCTTATGCCTGCGCCCGAAATCCACCAGCCGCTCGTAAAGCTCCGGCGTTGCCTTTGCTCCCGTGGGCATGCCGGGATAATTCGTCCACATCAGCTTTACGCCAGTCAGGTCCATCTTTTCGAGCTCGCCGAAATCCGGATACCAGCCGTTCTCCGCCTTGAGATTGTATTTTAGCGGCTCAGCCTCCGCCATAAGCGTGGCCGATGTGTACGTGGGATAGCCCGGATCCGGGATCAGCGCCTTGTCGCCCGCGTTCAGGAATGTGAGCGAAGCCAGCAGGATACCCTCCTTTGAGCCCGTGAGAGGCTGAATCTCGCATGACGGATCCAGCTCAACGCCATACCATTTGCGGTACCAGTCGGCAAACGCCTGCCGGAGCTCCGGAATGCCCGTATAGCTCTGATAGCCGTGAACGCCGTCTTTCTGTGCCGATTCCGCCAGCACTTCCAGCGCTTTGCGTGGAGGCGTCCCGTCCGGCGAGCCGATGCCCAGGTTGATGACGGGCTCCAGCCCTTTGGCTTTGCGCATTACATTAAGAGCCGCGATTTCGCGGTTCTTAATCGAGAAAAAATATTCCTTGACGGACTCAGTCCGCCTTGCAGGTTGAATAATCATTACACTGTGAGGATTTCCTTCTCCTTTTCGGCGATGATTGCGTCGATGTTCTTCACGTGCTTGTCGGTAACCTTCTGGAGCTCGTCCTCTCCCTCCTTTTCACCGTCTTCCGACAGGCCTTCGTTTTTCTGTGCCTTCTTGAGAAGGTCGATGCCGTCGCGCCTGGCGTTGCGCACCGTTACTTTAGTGGTTTCGCCCTGAGCCTTGGCTTTCTTGATGAGATCCTTGCGGCGCTCCTCCGTGAGTGCGGGCACCACGCAACGGATTATTTCACCGTTATTTGAAGGGGTGAGGCCCACATTGGCGTCCAGGATTGCCTTTTCAATCTTGGCGATCATGCTGCGTTCCCAAGGCTGGATAGCGATGGTTTTGGCATCAGGAGTGGTTATGGAGGCAACCTGGTTCAGCGGTGTGGCCGTTCCGTAATAGTCCACGGTAACTCCGTTGAAGATTGCGGGAGAGGCCTTGCCCACCCTGTAGTTCTTGAGGTCTTCCTCCAGGAAATCCACGGCATCCTGCATCTTTACATCAGCCGCATCCACTATTTCTTTAGCTTTGGGTAACATAGTTCTTTGTGTTTTTAAATCATGCAAATATAGTGAAAAAATGGAAAAATGCCTATATTCGCGAATAAACAGCATGTTGAACTCCAATGAGAAAAAGACTTATACTCATCGTTGCTCTGTGCATCCTTTTTTCCTGTGGCAAACACGGGCCCTCTGGTAAAACCGATATTATACCTGTCAAGCCCGGGGAAACTGTTATTAAACAGGTCAAGCATGTTAAGGAAATCACATCCGAGCTCCTCACCAACCTTGATTGCATAACCGATATCGGAACAAAGTACTCGTTCGATTATAATGAAGAAAGCCGAGTAACAAAGATAACAGCAGAGTATTGGGGAGAAACTTCAACTTCTGCCTATTCGGTTTTGAATTATGACGAACCGGGCACTGTCGTCTGCAAGTACTACATTAACTCTGAACAGTATGGACCGGACTATATGTGGTCCTCTTTGCTGTGCCGGCTCAATGAGGACAATTTGATTGATGAAGCCGTATTGGACTGGAAACAACAGACCTTCATGTGGGAGAAGTGGGATTATTCTTTCTCATATTATAAGGGTAATATCGCCTCTATGCGGAAAGATCTGATGGATGACACGGTGGAACCGCATCCGTTTCAAAGGTTTGAATTTGAAAAGATCAATGGTGGTTTGAAATGGAAGGAGTGGTTTTCAGGGGAGCCATCAAGCAGTGAAGGGGTTATTTCCTTTAAGTATAGATATGCCAGGCCCTTGATCAATCTTGAATGGAGCTTACTGTCGTTGTATAGCAGCAGTTTTTTCCCAAATCACGGTCTCGGTGGTTCGATGCTCGCACTTGCTCCATTTTTCTTGGGTTATTCTGGCACATTATGCGATTACATGGCTGAGAATCAAGTCTTGTTTACTCAGCAACCAAGTAGCACTACTGTTACGAAGATAGATGCAAATACCGATCATGTGCAAGTTAAGTATCTTTCCGGAGGAATAACCGGAATGAGGGTGGAATATGATGACGACGGCTGTCCAGAGAAACTATTCTTTGAGACTACAGGTGTGGAAGAATGGTGTCGGGAATACGATGTCGTTCAGGGGAACATTTCTGGTGACACTGTTCAGAATTACCTTTTAAATGATGATTCCGGCTTCGTGACGAGAATTATCTACTTCTCCTATCTATAAGCGACTGCTCCCGAGGGTACATTGACCGGCACCTTCGGGAGCATTTTGAGGCCTTTTTGCGCCTGAGGGTACATTGCAAAGCACCTTCGGGAGCACTAAAAGGCTAATTCAGCGCATCGGCACTGCTGATGAACTTGGCCAGCTCTTCGTCGGAGAGGCGGTAGTTCTGCATTTCGCCGGAGAAGTAGCTGTCGTAGGCGCCCATATCCACGAAACCGTGACCGGAGAGGTTGAAGAGGATGGTCTTGGCCTCGCCGGTTTCCTTGCACTTGAGGGCTTCGTTGATGGTGGCGGCAATGGCGTGGCAGGATTCCGGAGCGGGGATGATGCCTTCCGTGCGGGCGAAGAGGATACCGGAGCGGAAGCTGTCCAGCTGGTCGATGTCGACGGCCTCCATGAAGCCGTCCTTCATAAGCTGCGAGAGAATTACGCCCGCGCCGTGGTAACGGAGGCCGCCGGCGTGGATGGATGCGGGCTTGAAGCTGTGGCCCAGCGTGAACATCGGCAGGAGGGGTGTCATGCCGGCTTCATCGCCAAAGTCGTACTCGAACTTTCCGCGGGTGAGTTTGGGGCAAGATGTGGGTTCCGCCGCAATGAAACGCGTCTTTTTGCCTTCAAGGATGTTGTGGCGCATGAAGGGGAACGCCAGTCCGGAGAAGTTGGATCCGCCGCCGAAGCAGGCAATCACGATATCCGGATATTCGCCGGTGAGCTCCATCTGTTTTTCGGCTTCAAGGCCGATGACGGTCTGATGCATGCAAACGTGGTTGAGCACCGAGCCCAGGGCATATTTGCAGTTGGGCGTGCTCACTGCCAGTTCGATGGCCTCCGAAATGGCGCATCCAAGGGATCCGCGGTCGTTGGGATTGATGGTGAGGATGTCCTTTCCGGCGCGGGTCGACATCGACGGAGAAGGAGTGATGGCCGCTCCGAAGGTTTGCATGATGCTGCGGCGATATGGCTTCTGCTCGTAGCTCACCTTTACCATATATACCGCGCAGTCGATGCCGAATTTCTTGGTGGCATAGCTGAGCGCTCCGCCCCACTGGCCGGCGCCGGTCTCGGTGGTGAGGTTGGTGATACCCTGCTCCTTGGCGTAATATGCCTGGGCGATGGCGGAATTCAACTTATGGCTGCCGGCGGGGCTCACTCTCTCGTTCTTGAAGTAGATGTGGGCGGGGGTGCCG
>JAGAAY010000101.1 GCA_017615065.1 Bacteroidales bacterium
GAACGAACGCTTCACGGTGGAGCTACAGCTCGACGACCAGGAGTTCTTCTACGACAGGGCGCTGTTCTACGCATCGCTGATGATAGAGAAGCAGTTGCCGAAAGGCAGGGCCGCCTATGAATATCCACCAGTCTATGTTATAAGCCTGCAGAACTTCAGTACTCATAATCCGGACAAGGGTTTCATGTTCAGGTTTTCCTTGCACGAAGATTCCAGCAACGAGAAGATGACAGACCGTTTGAACTTCATATTCCTGGAACTGCCAAATGCCCGTCATTACGACACGGAAGGAACATCCATCACGGAAAAAATCTGTTATACCCTTGCCCATATGGACACTTTTAAGAACCGGCCGCCCAAGCTCAAGGAAAAAATCTTCGAAATCTTGTTCAAATTGCTGGAAATCGCTACCTTTGCTCCTGACGAAAGGGTAAAATACCAACACGAAATGACAACTGAACGCGACAGAATAAATCAATTGGACTACGCCAAGAAAATGGCGGAGAAGAAAGGCAGGGAGATTGAACGCGCTCGCCTTGTAGCTGCAATGCGTTCAAACGGAATGTCGGAAGAAGACATTGCCAGATGCTCGGGCCTGTCAAAGGAGGAGATTTCAAAACTCGTAAAATAATTACTCTATTTACCATGCGCCCGGCTTCCAAAGTCGGGCGCTTTTGTTTATCTTTGTAAGACGAAGAAAAACCGAAGATGCGAATCCGCTCAACAATAACCCTGGCCCTCGCCTTTTGCCTTTCCCTTGCCGCAGCGGCACAGGGCTCGGCGCCTGAATATATCTACACCGAGGCCACAGGACTCACCATCACAGGAAAGGTCTTTCCGGATACTCCTAACCCGTATCATCGTATCGACACGGCCCGTTTTCACGGTTTTACCAAGGAAGAACTGAGGCTGGTCACCGAGTCCGCCGGCATCGCCGTGGCCTTCCGAACCAACGCTTCCTCCATCCGGGTTTGGCCCAAATACACAAAGGCCTATTACGGAGGCGGCACCACCGGTTTTGCGGGCCGCGGTTTCGACCTTTACATCAGGAAAGACGGCAAGTGGCTCTGGGCGGCTTCCGGCCTGCAGAACGACAACGCGCTGGACAAGCCCGTTAACCTCATCAAAGATATGGACGACAGCGTGAAGGAGTGCCTCCTGTATCTGCCAATCCGCAGCGTGATGGATTCGGTTCGGATCGGTGTGCCCGAAGGCTGCCTTCTGGAGGCGCTGCCGCAGCCCTTCCGTCACCGCGTGGCGGTCTTCGGATCCAGCTTCACGCACGGCGCATCAACTTCCAAATCCGGGATGGCCTATCCGTCTATCCTCACGCGGGAAACGGGCATTCAGTTCCTCAACCTGGGAGTGAGCGGCCGCTGCCGTCTGCAGGACTATTTTGCCGCTGCCCTGGCTGAGGCTCCCGATGTGGACGCATTCCTTTTCGACACCTTCTCCAATCCCACTCCGGACGAAATCAGCGAGCGGCTGTTCCCCTTTATCGAAGCCATGCAGGCCGCGCATCCCGGCAAGCCCCTTATCTTCCAGCAGACCATCTATCGCGAGAGGCGCAATTTCAACCTCTCAGCCGACAAATACGAGCGGGAGAGAATTGAGATGGTTGCAAAGCTCATGAAAAAGACGTGCAAACAGTATAAAGACGTCTTCTTCGTCACAACCGCCAATGCCACATCTCCCGACCACTACACCTCCGTGGACGGAACGCATCCCGGTGATTACGGCTACACCCTGTGGGCTCGCAGCATACGCAAACCGGTATTGAGAATCCTTAAGAAATACGGAATTAAATGAAACGGTTCTTTTTTGTCCCAGCCTTACTGCTGGCCAGCATCTGCCTTAATGGGCAGGTGATATCTTCAGAGCATCAGAAACGCGCGGCGGAGCTTGTGCGCCAGATGACTCTGGACGAAAAGATAAGCTTTGTGGCCGGCTATGAAGACGGTTTCCATATCTCTCCCGTGGAGAGGCTCGGCATCCCGGCAATCCGCATGGCAGACGGCCCTCAGGGCGTTAGGAACAACACTCGGAGCACTCTCTTTGCCTGTGGAGTCGCCGCGGCGGCGAGCTGGAATCCGGAGCTCGTCCGCGAAATGGGAGTAGCGCTTGGGCAAGACTCCAGGGCGCGCGGCGTGCATATCCTGCTCGGCCCCGGCGTGAACATCTGCCGTAGTCCGCTGTGTGGCCGCAATTTCGAATATTTCGGTGAAGATCCTTTCCTGGCCTCGGAAACGGCCGTCGCCTACATCGAAGGCGTTCAGTCCCAGGGTGTGATGGCAACCGTCAAACACTTCGCCCTTAATAATCAGGAATACGACCGTCATCACACGAATTCCATCGCCGACGAACGCACCTTGAATGAAATCTACTTTCCTGCTTTCCGGGCTGCGGTTGAGCGGGCTCACGTCGGCTCTGTAATGACTAGTTACAACCTTGTCAACGGTGTTCACAGTTCCGAAAATGCCTTCCTGATAGAAGAGACGCTGCGTGAAAAGTGGAATTTCAGCGGTTTCACAATGAGCGACTGGACCTCCACCTATTCTCCCGTATTGCTTATGCAGGATGGAGTGGATCTGGAAATGCCGCGAGGATACTGCCTGAACGCGGAAAACCTCAAACCTCTTCTGGCGCGCGGAGTGGTTACCGAAGCTCAACTGGACGCCAAGATTCAGCGTATTCTTCAGACTTGCATAGCCTTCGGTTTTCTTGACAGGCCCCAGCTGGATACTTCGATCCCTGAGGATAATCCCTATTCGAGGGAGGTCGCCTACAAACTCGCCTGTGAGAGTATTGTCCTGTTGAAAAACGATGGACTCCTTCCTCTGGCAAAACGTCAGAAGATATGCGTGTCTGGCCCCGCAGCGGAGGTTATCCCTTGCGGAGGCGGCAGCGGGGCGGTGGATCCGCTGTACGCAGTATCCCTCAAGGAGGGCTTGCAGCACCTTGGTGCAAAAATGGTTGATTCCGCCCCGGTGGAAATCGTAGCCGTCGGTTTTGACAAGACTACCGAATATGAAAACGCCGACAGAACCTTTGCCCTTCCGGAAGGGCAGGAAGCGCTGGTTGACGAAGCTGTTGCGCGTGGGCACAAAGTAATCCTGATTGTAAATGCTGGAGGAGCGGTCGATTTGAGCCGTTTGAAGACTAAGGTGAACGCCATTCTATGGGCCTGGTATCCCGGTCAGGAAGGGGGAAAAGCGCTTGCGGAAATACTCTACGGCAAGGTGAATCCTTCAGGCCGCCTGCCAGTTAGTTTCCCCGCAAGCCTCGAAGATAATCCTTCACAGGCTTTTTACTACCCTCCGCAGGCATATACCAAGCGAGGGCACAGCGTTAAACCGTCTGTTTACGGCGAAGGTGTTTTTGTGGGATACCGTGGTTATGGCGACGCAAAGCCTCTTTATCCTTTCGGCTTTGGCCTGGACTACACATCGTTTTCCTATGGCCCGCTCAGTGTCGAGCCTTCGGGCAATGGTTTCGACGTGAGCCTGAAAGTTACCAATACAGGCAAAAGAGCCGGGGCGGAGACGATACAGTTGTATGTCCGCGAGAGCAATCCTTCGGTGCCTCGTCCGGAACGGGAACTGAAAGCGTTCAGCAAAGTGAACATAGGGAAAGGCAAGACGGAGACGGTTCATCTTCATCTTCCCCGTGAGGCGTTTGCTTATTACGATACCAACATCCATGGATGGAAAGTGAATCCCGGCGTATTTGTATTGGAAGCCGGGGCGTCGGCTCTTGATATACGCTGCCGGGCGGAGATGGAAATACAGTAAGCAGCGAACGGTCCTTTTAATTATCTTTGCACATCTATGGCATTCGTACACCTCCACGTCCACACCCAGTACTCCATCCTCGACGGGCTTTCCAACATCGAAAAGCTCTTCACCAGGGCGGAGGAACTCGGCATGCCCGGCCTCGCCATCACCGACCACGGCAACATGTACGGGGTAAAGGAGTTCTACGACACCGCCAAAAAACACCCTAACGTCAAACCCATCTACGGCTGCGAGGTTTACGTGACGCGTCACTACGACCACACGCTCAAGGACCCGCAGCACCGTAAATACTACCATCTCATCCTCCTGGCAAAGAACGATACCGGCTATCACAACCTCATGAAGCTGGTGTCGCTCGGGCACATCGAAGGCTTCTACTACAAGCCGCGAATC
>JAGAAY010000102.1 GCA_017615065.1 Bacteroidales bacterium
CAGAAAGATTGTGCAGGATCATGGACGTTTCCAGCATCTCCACCATGAATGTGGATTCGCCGCGGGAGATGTTGTCTGTTGCGCCGACACGGGTGAAGATCTTGTCGAACCAGCCGATGTGGGCTTCGCTTGCCGGGACAAAAGAGCCGGTCTGTGCCATCAAAACGATTAACGCAGTCTGGCGCAGCAGTGCCGATTTACCAGCCATGTTGGGGCCGGTGAGGATGATGATCTGCTGGCTCTTGGAATCCAGCAGCACGTCGTTGGGAACGTATTGTTCGCCCGGAGGCATGAGGGTTTCAATCACGGGATGACGGCCCTGGCGGATGTCCAGAGTGAGACTGTTATCCATCTGCGGGCGGCAGTATCCGCGCTCCGAGGCCTGCTGGGCAAAACCGGCCAACACATCCAGCTTGGCCATGATGCGGCTGTTGTGCTGGATATCGGCAATGCCCTGCTGGATCTTGGCAATCAGGGCGGCGTACAAAGCGGTTTCAATCGCGTAGATGCGGTCCTCGGCAGAGAGGATTTTCTCCTCGTACTGCTTCAACTCCTCGGTGATATAGCGCTCTGCGTTTACCAGCGTCTGTTTGCGGATCCACTCCGGCGGCACTTGATCCTTGTAGGCGTTGCGAACTTCTATATAGTATCCGAAAACATTGTTGTAGGCGATTTTGAGCGATGGAATGCCCGTGAGTTCGGACTCCCTCTGCTGCATCTGCAACAGATAATCCTTGCCGCCGGAAGAGATGGCGCGGAGCTCGTCCAGCTCGACGTCCACTCCGGGGGCGATAACAGGGCCCTTGCCGATTTGCTGCGCGGGGTCATCGGACAGGACGCGACGGATTTCCTTGAGCAGGGCACCGCACTTGCGCAGGCCGCCCATTAGCTTGTCCAGCTGGGCGCAGCCCTTGCCATCGACCTTATCCTTGATGGCCGGAGTTATCTCCAGCGCGCGGCTCAGCTGAACCACCTCGCGGGGCCATGCCTTGCCGTTGGCGATACGGCCAAGAATGCGCTCAACATCGCCCATCAGGCCAAGATCGGCCTGAATTTCCTCCAACAGGCCGGGATTGTCTTTCAGGAATCCCACGATGTCGTATCGGCATTCCAGCTCCTTGATATCCATTATCGGCATTGCCAGCCAGGAGCGGAGCATGCGGGCGCCCATCGGCGAAGAACATTTGTCGATTGTCTGAACCAGCGAGACGCCGCCTTCCCCCGATGCGCTCTGGAAGACCTCCAGGTTGCGGAGGGTGAATTTGTCCATCCACACGAAGCGGGATTCATCGATCCTGCCGATGGAGGAGATATTCCTGAGACCCTCATGGCAGGTTTGCTCCAGATACACCAGCAGGGCGCCGGCGGAGCATACGCCAAGGGGATATGCGTCGATGGCGAATCCCTTCAGGGACTCCACGTGCAGCTGCTTCTGCAACTTTTGCACGGCGGCTTCCCACACGAAGGCCCATTCGTCCAGCGAGGTTGTATAATAGTTGCCGAAGCGCTCTTTTATGCCGTTCTCGAAGCCCCTCTGCACCACCAGCTCGCGGGGATTGAGGGAGCCGAGGAGTGTGCCGATGTAGTCCAGCGAGCCCTGCGCCACCTGGAACTGCCCCGTGGACACGTCCAGGAACGCCGCGCCGCAGCAATCCTTTTCTATGGTGAGCCCGCACAGGTAGTTGTTCTCCTTTTGGTCCAGCATGTTTTCCCCGAAGGAAATGCCCGGAGTGACGATTTCCGTAATGCCGCGCTTAACCAGCTTCTTGGCGAACTTGGGATCTTCCAACTGGTCGCAAATTGCGACCTTAAAGCCGGCGCGGACAAGTTTTGTAAGGTATCCTTCTATGGCGTGATGCGGGAATCCGGCCATGGGGATATAACCCTTGTCACCGTTGGATTTCTTGGTCTGGACAAGCCCCAGGACGCGCGACGCCGTTATGGCATCGTCCGAGTAGGTCTCATAAAAGTCGCCCACGCGGTACAGCAGCAGCGCCTCGGGGTGCTGGGCCTTGACCTCGAAAAATTGTTTAATCAGGGGGGTGTCTTCCGTGCGTGCTGCCATAGTCTATGAGATTTTGTCAAGTAGCTGCGCCAGTTGCTTTGCCGTGCTTTGGCGGGAATACCTGTCGATGTCGCCTCCGGTTGGCGGAATGCCTCCGGCCTTATGCTGCGCCCATGCGTCGTGTATGAACTCCTGCACCGTGCCGATGTCGTCGAACGCGGCGGTAATGCCGGATTTGGTGTCGTTGAGGATCCTTGCCATTGCGCCGTCCGGTTGGCCGATGCCGAGTATGGGGCGCCTTGACGCAAGATACTCGAAGAGTTTTCCCGGGAGGATGATGGCGTAGTCCGGATCGTTGCGGAGCGGGAGGATGAGCATATCTGCCCCTTGCTGCTCCCTGACGGTTGCGGCATGGTCCAGATAGCCGGGAAGCTCCGTGTTGGGCGTGAGTCCCGCCTGGTCGATGCTGTCCAGCACCGCCTTGTCCACGCGACCGATGAGCCTTAGCTTGAGTTGCGCTTTGAATTCCGGGTTTGTTTCAGCTATGTTCTGAAGGGCTTTCCACAGGTTCTCCGGGTTGCCGTCCGCCGCAAGGAGTCCGGTGTGGGTGACGACAAAACTTGTCCGACTCCGGCTGTTGGAACAATTATGTCCCGACTCGGTTGTCATTTCGAGCGGAGCCGCAGGCGGAGTCGAGAAATCTGTTTTATCGAAGCCGTTCGTAATCATCTCCACGGGCGTTTTTGTGCGGGCGGCGTAGTCCTCCTGCACCATCGGCGTGCAGGTGAGCACGGCGGTACAATCGTCCAGCACGCCTTGCTCCATTGCGCGCAGTTTGTCCCACGAGGCTTTCGTTAGCGGCAGGTGCTTAAGGTAGTACATCCGCGTCCACGGG
>JAGAAY010000103.1 GCA_017615065.1 Bacteroidales bacterium
TATTTTCGACTATCTGCCGTCGGAAGCCATCGGCAAGCCTTCGGGCATCGACCTTCTGGAACAGAAGATTACGCAGCCGCTTCTGTGCGTGCTTGGGGAGATGAGCCCGTCGGTGGCTTTGAACACGCGGGTTCGCATCGGCAAAATCCCTTCCCAGCCTGCTGTGGCCGATGAAATCAGGGCGATAGTGGTTGAGGCCGGAGGGGTTGAAAAGGCTGCCGCCGTGATGGATTCCTACATTGAAAAAGCAATTTTGTGCCTCGGTCCTATTCCGGATTCCACAGAAAAATCGTATCTTGCAAGACTTGCCCGCTATGTGGGCGAAAGAAATTTCTGATCAGACGTGACCGCTGCCGCCCATACGGAAGTACTGTCAGTCCTCCGGAACATGGTGGACAGCGGCCGCCTGCCCCACGCGATACTGTTTCACCAGAACGACGGAGGCGGCGCTTTTCCGCTTATCCTGGACTTTCTGGAGTATCTTTACGGGGGCAATCCCAGGGTGAGGAAACTCATCCATCCGGATATTCATTATGTATATCCGGTGGCGGGACCGGACAAGCCGGTTTCGCTGAACTTTATCTCGCAGTGGCGGGAGTTGCTGCAGACCAATCCGTTCTTCTTCGAGAACGAGTTGTATGCTGCGCTGGGCATCGAGGGTAAGCAGGGAGTGATTTCGGTTAATGAGTCGCGCTCGGTGCTGGACAGGCTGTCATTATCGGCCGTTGAGGGCGGGTATCGAACCGTGGTGGTTTACCTGCCGGAGAAGATGAATGCGCAATCGGCAAACAGCCTGCTGAAAATGGTGGAGGAACCGCCGGAGAAGACTCTTTTCCTGCTGGTTACCCAGGCGCCGGAAAAGGTGCTCACCACAATTTATTCGCGCTGCGTTTTCATGCGCCTGAGGCCTCTCTCCCGGGAGGAGTTCATCCAGGTGCACCCGGCGCTGGGGGAGAGTGAGGCGGAGTACGCAACGCTGTTCCACGACCTTATGCAGCAGGTTCTGGCGAAAGACCTGCTTGCGGCGATGGAAACTGCCGATGCCCTCGCGGGCCTTGGCTCCCGGGAAAAGCAGAAGGCGTTCTGCCGCTATTCGGCAGAGGCTCTTCGCAATGTCTTCCTTTTGCAACAGGGCCTGCAGGACCTGTCGGACATGAGGGATGACGAAAAGGAATTCTTTGCCGATGTGGCTTCGCGCTGCAGGAAAACGTTCCCGCGCCTTGCCATCGGCGAACTTGACAGGGCAGTAATGCTGATTGAGCGCAACGTATCGCAGAAGATCCTGTTCTGCGATCTGGTGTGCAGGCTTATATCGGCAAAAAAATAATATATATGGAAAGCAACGAAAATATAAGATACGATTGCTTCAGGGGCTGTACGGTGAATTACGGGAATGCAGACATGCCGGATATCAAATATCGGCAGGGGTGCTGCAAGCTTGAGGTATACAATTATCTTAAAGGCATAAACCAGGAGCAGTGGAACGGGCTTTACGAGGTGCGATTCAAGAATACCCGGAAGGGGATTTACGTGAATGCATCGGGCCAGAGCATCAAGACGGGAGACCTCGTGGTGGTGGAAGCTACCAGCGGTCACGACCTTGGTATTGTGACTCTGGAGGGCCCTATCGTGGGCAGGCAGGTGCGCGCCAAGAATATCGACACGGAGAATCCGCCGCTCAAGAAAATATACCGTAAGGCCAAGCCTTTCGACATTGAGCGCTGGCAGGAGGCCATCGCGCGCGAGGAAGAGACGATGATCCGGGCCCGCGTTCTGGCGGCGAACCTGGGGCTGGAGATGAAGATCGGCGATGTGGAGTTCCAGGGCGACGGCACCAAGGCCATCTTCTATTATATTGCCGACGGGCGCGTGGATTTCCGTCAGCTCATCAAGGATTATGCGGAGGAGTTCCATATCAGGGTGGAGATGAAGCAGATCGGCGCGCGTCAGGAGGCCGGATTGATCGGCGGTCTTGGCGTCTGCGGCCGCGAGCTGTGCTGCGCTAACCATATTTCGCAGTTCCAGAGCATTTCCACTCAGGCGGCGCGCTGCCAGGACCTGTCGCTGAACCCGCAGAAGCTGGCGGGGCAGTGCGGCAAGCTCAAGTGCTGCCTCAATTACGAGGTGGCCAGCTATATGGATGCACATACGCGCATCCCCAAGGTGGTAGAGCCGCTGGAGTTCCAGGACGGCCAGGCATGGCTGGTGAAAACCGATATCCTGCGCGAAACGCTGTGGTTCTCGTACGAAAAAGGCTCGCTGGAGCACGTGTATCCGTTAACTGCCGATGAGGTTCGCGAGGTGCAGAAGATGAACCGCGAGGGCGTAAAGCCGGAAACCCTGAAGGCCGATATTGAATCCAGCGGCCCCGAGTTCGTCACCGCCGTTGGCGACGACAGCATCTCACGCTTCGATCCCGAGAAGCGTAAAAAGAGGCGCAATAAACACAAGCGGAAATGATTGTCATTTCGACCAAGCGAAGCGCGTGGAGAAATCTCTTTCTTTTTCTCCTATGCTTCGCGGCAGTTTCCTGTCGCGAGCCGTCGGTGTCGGAGGAGTTTATTCCGGCGCCGGGGCCGTATACGTTTACGCTGGATTTTTCCGATACGCTGGGGGTGTACAATGTGGCGCTGTTTACGCGCATCGACAGTCATGAGAAAACGATGCGGGCTTTGGGCGAACTGCCTATAACCGCAGTTTGGGTGGCGCCGGCACAGGGGGATGAACCTTTGAGGGGTTTCACCGAATCGTTCTATTTGCCTCTGGAGGGCGCCAGGCGCAGTTATTTCTCGCGTCAGGTGTGGCATCAGTACCGCACTGGCGTGGCGCCGGCCGTGTATGGTGAGTGGAAACTCACGTTGAGCCTTCCGGATTCGCTGGAGGTCCGCGGTCTGCGCGGCCTGGGTATCGAGGTGGTTAAAAGCAAGGCCGACTGATGGGACACGGCAAACTCCGCAAATTCGCCGAGAACGAGACTTTCCGCTGCCTTCTGCAGCCGGACGCATCGTCCGTGCTGGTGGGAGGCTCGCGTGAACTGTTGCTAAGGGACCATCCAATCAAGGGGCAGTGGCGTTCCATGTTTGCCGCCGACCAGCCCATCGTGCTGGAACTCGGCTGCGGCAAGGGGGATTATACGATTGCGCTTGCGTTGAGGCATCCGGAGATGAACTTCATCGGCGTGGACATAAAGGGCGCACGGCTGTGGACCGGAGCCAAGTACGCTACGGAGCACGGGTTGCCGAACGTGGCATTCCTGCGCACCCGCGTGGAGTTCCTTCCGGCGTTTTTCGCCCCCGGCGAGGTGTCGCAGATCTGGCTCACCTTCTCGGACCCGCAGCTCAGCGGCAGCGGCAACAGCCGCTTATCGGCCCCGGTTTTCCTGGAACGCTACCGCAAGTTCCTGGTGCCCGGCGGGGTGGTGCATCTGAAAACTGATTCGCGTTTTTTGCACGAATACACCATGTCGGTGATCCGTGCGAACGGCTTGGAAATCCTTGCCTCCGGCACGGACATCTACAATGTCCCTGTCATTTCGAGCGGATCTGAAGTCGAGAAATCTTTGGACTTGTCGGCAGTCACGGAGGTGCAGACATTCTACGAACGTATGTTCCTTGATATGGGCCTGCCCATCACGTACGTTGCCTTCCGCATCGACCACATCGGCCCTTATGTGCAGCCCACGGACTTCGACGCCGCCTACTGGCGCGAGCTCGAAGGCCCCCGCCGCTCCTTCGGCCACCAGCCCGCTCCTAAATGTTGAATTTGGCTGGCGGCTAAATAGTTGATACATTGGCGTTTGCAGGCTCCCCGGTGCAATTTTTTTTGCACCGGGAAACAAGGTACTCTCTGAGAATCAGAAACTTGGCCGCCAGGCGGTTTTATACGCGGGTCCAGTGGATGCGCACGCCGTCGCGTTCCATGCCGCGGAACCAGGTCATCTGGCGTTTCGCGAACTGATGTATGGCGTTGGCGAGGGCAGTTTCCATATCGTCGAACGAAAGAGTGCCCTGAATGTACTGGGTGACGAATTTGTACTCCAGACCGTACCAGATCAGGTCATCGGCAGGGATGCCACTGTCTAAAAGCCCACGCACTTCTTCCACGAGGCCCTCCTGCAGGCGTGCGTGTAATCTGCGGTCGATGCGTTCCACACGCTCCTCTCGTGAAACCAGTGTGCCGATGTAGTATGTGTTCACCGGAAGGCCTTCCGGAACGCCTTCGTATGTGAATTTGTATCCCCGGGTGGCCGCTTCGATATACAGCCCGGAGCCGCCGCACAGGATGGGGATTGCGCCGCGTGAGCGCACATCGTTGTATGCCTCCAAAAACGCGGCCTGGTACTTGTAGACGTTGTATTTTGCCCCGGCGGGAACGATGTCGATGAGGTGGTAGGGGACGTCGCCGTATTCGGAGAGGTCCTTGCCCGTGCCGATGTCCATGTCGCGGTACACTTGGCGGGAGTCGGCGGAGAGAATCTCGGCGTTACCCAAAGCGTGGGCGAGCTCAACGGCGTAGCGGGTTTTGCCGGAGGCGGTGGGGCCGAGGACGCAGATGAGGTCGATTTCGCCGGAGGCAAGGCCGCGGCGGAGGGCATCGACATCGATCACTTCGGCGTCGGGCAGTTTTGCCATGGGCGGGATGCCGGGACGGTCGGGGAGGAGTTCGGTACGGTTCATACGCACAAAGATAGAAAAATATATTATATTTGCCCCCGCAATGTCACTGTACAGGTATTTCAGAATCAGCAAGCCATCGACGGAAGCAGTTCCTGCCGATAAGGTGGACGGAGAGTACAGGCGCCTGAGACGCCGCACTTTCTGGGCGGTGACATTCTCGTACGTATTCTACTATGTATGCCGCATGACCATGGGCGTGGTGAAGCAGCCTCTCATCGACGGGGGAGTGCTCACCGCGGGGCAGTTGGGTATCATCGGATCGGCATTCTATTTCGTATACGCCATCGGCAAATTTACCAATGGATTCATTGCCGATTATTGCAATATCCGCCGGTTCATGGCCGCGGGGCTGGGGATATCGGCAGTCCTGAATCTGGGTCTGGGCGTCCTGGGGCTTCTTCACGGGCCGATGGGGATAGGCAGCATTGCCATGCTGGTGTTCTTCGCGCTGCTTTGGGGCGTGAACGGGTGGATGCAGAGCATGGGCTCGCCGCCGGGGACCATTTCGCTGTCGCGCTGGTATCCCCTGAAGACGCGCGGCACGATGTACAGCATTTTCAGCTCTACGCCCCAGCTGGGCAAGGCTGTGTCGATGGTGTGCACCGGCTTCATCGTGGCTGCGGCGGGATGGCAGTGGGGATTCATCGCTGCGGCCGTTGCGGGTGTCATCGGCACGCTCATAGCGGTTATCGGCATTTCCGATACGCCGGAGAGCAAGGGCCTGCCGTCGGTGCAGGAATTATCCGGAGAGCCGGTTAAGCCTATCGACGAAAAACCCACCCGGGAATTGCAGAAGTGGGTTTTCAAGCATCCCGGAATTTGGGTGATTGCCATTTCCAGTGCGTTCATTTATATCACTCAACACGCGGTGAGCGACTGGGGCGTGCTGTTCCTGCAGAAACAGAAAGCGTTTTCGCTTGAGGGTGCCGCGCAGATTATCGGCCTGGCCGAGGTGTTTGGCATCAGCGGGAACCTGCTGGCGGGATGGTTGTCGGACTACGTTTTCCGCGGCAACCGTGAGCGGCCTGTGATTATTGCGGGCATTGTGGCGGTTCTGTCACTGTTCGCGTTCCTGTTCTGCGGAGGCGGCTTCTGGGCCAATATCGCTTTTGTGGCGCTGTTCAGCATGTCTTTCAGCGTGGTGTTCTGCATCGTCGCGGGGCTTATGGCGCTGGACTTCGTGCCCCGCAAAGCCACCGGCGCCGCCCTCGGCATCGTTGGCATCTCCAGCTATCTCGCCGCGGGCCTCCAGTCCATGACCAGCGGCTTCCTAATCCAGGGTAACGCCAGCGGCGACGTGTACAACTTCACGCCCGTGTCTGTGTTCTGGATTGTTGCGTGCCTTGTGGCGTTCATCCTCCCCGTGATTGGCTGGAAGTACCTGAAGAGGGCGTAAAATGCATCTCGCTGTGTATTAGCGACTTGTTAAAATGGGGTGTGACGTTTTGCAACACCCCATTTTCATAAATAACTGTGTATCAGCGACTTCTGTTTTACGCCCATAATTCCTATTTTTTCCGTATCTTTGCATCCGTAATGCAGGCGACCGTTGTAAAGAATGCCGGGAGCCATTATCTTCTGGCGCATCTTCCGGAGTGGGACCCGTTCGAGGCCGTGCTCCGCGGGCGCATTCGCCTCGGCGGGAGCGGAATCACCAATCCCGTGGCGGTGGGCGATAAGGTGGAGTATTCGCTGGACGAGGCCAACGGCAAGGCCGTCATCGACAAGGTGCTTCCGCGCAGCAATTACGTAATCCGGCGATCGACCAATCTTTCCAGGCAGGCGCATATCATCGCGGCGAATGTGGATATGGCCTATCTTATTGTGTCGATGTGTTTTCCGGAGGTGAAGCTGCCGTTCCTGGACAGGCTACTCGTCACATGCGAAGTGTATGGAATCCCGGTGACGATAGTTCTTTCCAAGGTCGATATGTACCGCGATTTCGCCGCAGATCAGATAGAGGCCTTCCGTCGCATATACGAGGGCGCGGGATATAAGGTTGTGGAAACGTCGATAGTGACAGGCGAGGGGGTGGAAGAGATCCGCGGGTCCTGCAAGGGGCGCGTGAACCTGTTCTCCGGTGAATCCGGCGTTGGGAAATCCTCGCTCATAAAGGCCCTGGACCCGTCCCTGGACCCGAAAACGGGGGAAATCTCCGAGGCACACCTGCAGGGGAAACATACAACGTCGCTGTATGAGATGTATCCCTTGAGGACCGGTGGTTTTGTAATTGATTCTCCCGGGTTGCGGGGATTCGGGCTGGTGGACCTTGAGAAGGAGGAGATTGCCAAGTATTTCCCGGAAATGCTTAAGGCGTCGCACGATTGCCGATTTACCCCCTGTACGCACACTCACGAGCCGGGTTGCGCGGTGAAAGCCGCCGTGGATGCCGGCACGATAAGCCCCGAACGCTACAATTCCTATCTGGGAATGCTGGAGGAAGACCGTAAATTCCGATGAAACTCCGCCCCGAAATCCTGCGCCTTGCCCTTCCCAGCATACTGGCCAACATCACCGTGCCGCTTGTGGGAATGGTGGACCTTGCCGTGGCCGGCCATCTCCAGGGCGATTTCTCCAGCGCCGCTTTCATCGGCGGAATATCTGTGGGGTCGATGCTGTTCGAACTCCTGTACTGGAATTTCGGCTTCCTGCGCATCGGCACAGGCGGTCTCACGGCACAGGCATACGGCAGGGGCGATGTCGAATATCAGGCGTTCTGCCTGCGGCGGGCGCTGCGAATCGCATTCATATCGGCACTCGCGCTCATAGCGCTGCAATGGCTTATCGTGCAGGGAGCATTTCTTGTAGTGGAATGCAGCCCCGAGGTGCGCACGCTGGCGAAACAGTACTTCTACATCCGCATCTGGGCGGCGCCGGCAACCATTTCGCTATTCGCTTTCAAGGGATGGTTCATCGGCATGCAGGACAGTGTCCGCGCCATGGCGGCCGACCTCACGGTGAACATCGTTAACATCGTTGCCAGCATCACGCTGGCCCTGCTCCTTGGCTTCAAAGGCATCGCCCTGGGCACGGTGCTGGCGCAGTGGAGCGGCTTCGCTTACTGCTGTATAGCGATAAAGCACCGCTTCTCAAAACTTTTTCTACCTCCGCGGACTAAAACTTTTTCTCCGAAAAATGTCGAAAAAGTTTTGTCCGACTCCGGTAAACGAAAAAGTTTTGATGGCGACAGGGCGTTCTTCAAGATGAACCGCGATCTGGTGCTTCGGTCCGTGAGCATGATTGCGGTGTATATCGGTTTCACGGTGATATCGGCGCGGCACGGGGATTTGATGCTGGCATCGGCATCGATCCTGATGAAGCTGCTCATGCTGTTCAGCTACTTCTCCGACGGCTTCGCCTACGCCGGCGAGGCGCTCACGGGGCGTTTTATCGGGGAAGGATCGGACGAGGGCGTCAGAAGCACAATCCGCGGCACGTTCCTGTGGGGCGGCGGTTGCGCACTGCTGTTCCTCGCGATTTACGGTCTGGGCGGGGTGCCGCTTCTGCGTCTGTTCTCCGGCGATGGGGCCGTGGTGGATGCGGCCCGTCAATTCCTGCCGTGGCTTATGCTCATGCCCGTCATCGGCATACCGGCATTCATCTGGGACGGCATCTACACAGGCGCCACCCGAACCCGCGATATGATGCTCTCGGTGGTCCTCTGCGCCATCGGCTTTTTTGCCACCTACATCGGAGGTTATTATCTCCTCAAGGCCGATGACGTCCTGGCCATCCACATCCTCATGGCCGCATATTTCGTTCACCTGACCATCCGCTCCGTATACCTGACGCTACGATGGCGGCAGGCGTAAAATGGAAGCGGCTGACACTCAACGCTTTATAAAAACGGGGTGTTGCAAAATGCAACACCCCGTTTTAACAAATCGCTGATACTCAGCAAGATGCATTTTACGGGCAAAACGGGGCAAAAAGGGAGAATCGGCCGTTCGTCGCTTAAAACGGGCAGTTCACACCACAAAGATGGCAGGAGTATTGGGAATTCCGCGCCAAAAACCTAAATTTGCTTTTCACGATAACTAATAACACACGATATGAACATCATTATCCAGATCCAGTACAAAACCGCGTGGGGAGAGGCCCTGCGAATGAGAATCGGAAAGCGCCGCATACCCATGGAATACTCTTTCGGGGGTATTTGGCAGACGGAACTGACCGGCCGAGACCTTAAGGACGGAACTCATTACGGTTTCGAAGTGGTTCGCGGTGATGAAGTGATCCGCCGTGAGTGGAGAGATCACCGCTATACCGCACAGGCAAGCGCCAAGTCGCTGGTTATCAGGGACCGCTGGCACGACATGCCCGGGAATTCCGCATTCTGGTCATCGGCATTCAGCGATGTGATTTTCCGCCGCCCGGACGGAGCGTCGTTCCGCAACCCCCGCGCTGAAGCGCCGCAGAAGGGCAACGTTACCATAAAGGTTGCCGCCGCGGAAGTGCGCACAGGCCAGTGCCTGGCAATTGTGGGTTCGGGAAGCGTGCTGGGAAACTGGACAAAACCCATCAAAATGTCGGATGCGGCTTTCCCCTGGTGGGAAATTACGCTGGATCTGAAGGATGCCGTCGAGTATAAATTCGTGGTGCTGGACAGCAAATCAGGCAACATCGACCTGTGGGAAGAGGGCCCCAACCACTTCTTCGCCGAAGTACCCCCGGAGGGTGCCCATCTCGTAATTGCCGATCTTGTCCCGCGCTTCCCCTTCAAGCCCTGGAGAGGAGCCGGCGTGGCCGTTCCGGTGTTCGCCCTCAAGACAAAGGACAGCTTTGGCGTAGGTGAATTCAACGACATCAAGAAGCTCGTGGACTGGGCGGTCATTACCGGGCAGAACATAATCCAGCTGCTCCCCATCAATGACACAACGATGACTCACACCTGGCAGGATTCCTATCCCTACAACGCCGTGAGCTCGTTTGCCCTGCATCCGATGTTCATCCATCTGCCGGACGCCGGAGTGCGCAATGATGCACACTACCGCGCCCTCAAGGCAGAACTGGAAGACCTCAAGCAGATTGACTACGAGAAAGTGAACTCCGCCAAGCTGGAACTCCTCCGCAAGGTGTACGACACCAAGGGGGATACCATCATGCAGACTCAGGAGTATCACGATTTCATATCGGCCAATGCGGAATGGCTCATGCCTTATGCCGCTTTCAGCGTATTAAGGGATATCAACGGCACGCCGGACTTCTCCACCTGGGGCGAGTTCGCAACATACCGTGCCCGTAAGGTGGATGAGTTCATCGCCGGCCACATCGACGAAGTGAACTTCTACTGCTTCCTCCAGTTCCTGCTGGACAAACAGCTTCACGAGGTTGTGCATTATGCCCACGTGAAGGGTGTGGCTCTCAAGGGAGACCTGCCGATAGGCGTGAGCCGCTGCAGCGTTGACGCATGGCAGAACCCTCATCTTTTCCATATGGACAGCCAGGCGGGCGCACCGCCGGATGCCTTCAGTGCCGATGGTCAGAACTGGGGCTTCCCCACATACAACTGGGAGCGCATGGAGGAGGACGGCTTCGCATGGTGGAAAGCCCGCATGGGCAAGATGGCGGAGTACTTCGACGCCTTCCGCATCGACCATATCCTTGGATTCTTCCGCATTTGGGAAATCCCGTCGCAGTACAAGAGCGGCCTCATGGGCCACTTCAGCCCTGCCCTCCCGTACTCGGAGGACGAACTGCGCCACGCCGGATTCGACCCTCACGCCGGCAGCGATACTGACGTGATCTTCGTTGAGGATCCCCGCCGCAAAGGCTATTGGCACCCGAGGATATCGGCCCAGTACACAAGCACTTACGCAAATCTGGCCGATTGGCAGAAAGCCCGCTTCAACGAGCTCTACAACGACTTCTTCTATCACCGCCACAACGACTTCTGGCGTGACAGCGCGATGAAGAAGCTCCCGGCCCTGCTCCGCTCCACCGGCATGCTTTCCTGCGGCGAAGACCTTGGCATGATTCCGGCCTGCGTGCCCGACGTAATGGCCTCCCAGAACATCCTGTCGCTGGAGATCCAGCGCATGCCCAAGGATCCGAAGGACGATTTTGCCGATCCCGCCCTGTATCCCTACTGGTGCGTCTGCGCCACGGGAACGCACGACACGGCCCCGCTCAGGGCCTGGTGGGAAGAGGACCGCGCCCTCACGGACAAGTTCTACCATCAGCTCCTCGGCGGCGAGGGTGACGCTCCGTACTTCTGCGAGCCCTGGATTGCCGATAAGATCCTGGCCCAGCACCTGAACTCACCTGCCATGCTGTGCATCCTGCCCCTGCAGGACTGGCTGGCCTGCGACGGCGACCTCCGCTATCAGGGCAACCCCGCCGACGAACGCATCAACGTTCCCGCCATCCCCCGTTTCTACTGGCGCTACCGCATGCATCTAAGCATTGAGCAGCTCATCGAGGCGAAAGACTTCAACGAGCACATGAAGGGGATGATCAACGGCTCCGGCCGCGGGGAATAACGATTTTGGACGGGGGTATAGTCTCCGGCCGGTACGGACCTAAAGGTCCTATCCCTCCCAAACAAGTTTGGGCCCCTCCCATTCACGAGGCCATGGGCGGCCACGCCGTCCGAAGACTATACCCCCGTCCTGAAAAAATCGTTATTTCTCAAGCCAGGACATGAATGCATCTACACGGGCCCGCGATACGGTGAGGTCCGTGTAGCTGTCTAAGCCGTGGACGAGGGAGATGCGAAGGCGGCCGCCAAGGAGTTTGGCGACGCTCTCTATGGCGCTTTCTGCAATGATGCAGCTGCGGGAGATGCGGAAGAAACCGTCCCTGGGGATGCTCTGTTCGATGGTGTCCAGGGAATCGTCCATAACGAACGTGCGGTTCTGCTTTGTGACGATGTAGGAATTCTTAGCCTCGGAATAGAAATATGCTATGTCGCGCGTGTGCACCGGGACGATTCGGTCGTTTAGGCGGATGAGGAATTTTTCCTTGGGGGCCGATACCGCGGCGGTGGCAACGGGCGCCACCTCGCCGGTTTTTACCCGTGACAGGGCGCGCCGAAGGTCTTCCACTTCCACCGGCTTGAGCAGGTAGTCCAGCGAATTCACCTCGAAGGCCTTTACCGCGTAGCTGTCATACGCGGTGGTCATGATTACGGGAACACGCAGGTCCGTCTTCGAGAAGATGTCGAAGCAGTTGCCGTCGGACAGTTCCACATCCATGAAAATAACGTCCGGAAGGCTCTCTTTGTGCTCCTCCAGCCATTTGAGTGTCGAAAAAACGGAGTCTGACACGCCCACCACATCCACTTCCGGAAAGTTGCTTTCCAGAAGCTCGAGCATGTTTTTCTGGGCGCGGGGTTCGTCTTCGATAATTAGCGCTCTCATAGGCATTTATGTTTTGTCAAAAATAGCAAATTAAACTCAATCTTCCAAAAGCGGCAGCGTCACCGTAAACATTCCGGCCGATTTCTCCACCTTTATTTCCTTTCCCGCAAGGTCCCTGTACTGGTTGCGGATGTACTGCAGCCCCAGTCCTGTGGACGAATGCGAAGGCGAAACGCGCGGAATGAGGTTATTGCTCACCACCACGTTCCTGCCGTCCGACGACACCGTCATTACCAGGGGATTTCCTGCCGATGTGGCATTGTGCTTTGGCCCGTTGCCAAGAAGCATCTGAAGCGTGCAGGGGACTATCTTTGCCGATAAATCCTCTTCCCGGATATTATACTCCACCCGCAGCCCCTCCGGGAAACGGATTTGCAGGAGCTCGCAGAATGCCTTAGCGAACTCCACCTCTTCTCCCAGGCTCACCAGACGGTGCCCCTCGTGCTGCATCATATAGTGGTACAGGTGCGCCAGTTTGTGGATATACCGGCTGGCCTCCTCCTTTGAACTGTCCTTCACGATGCTGTCCAGAACGTTGAGGCTGTTGAACAGGAAGTGCGGATCCACCTGGTTCTTCAGGGTCATGTAACGGAACTCAGCCTGATGGCGCTGTTCTCGCTGCCACACCACTTCCTTCTGCATGTTCACAGCAAAAATGACCATGTATGTTATGGAGAATATGGTGGTTTCAACAATCAGCGCGACCAGGATGTTGCGGGCAAAATCCTCCCAGTTCAGGGGAACCAGGAGATGGAAGGGAAGGTCCAGCGTGACAATAAATGCGCATATTACCGAGACGACGGCGAGAAAAGCCACTGCGGCGGTTACGGCAACGCCAATGGTGTAATGCCTTTTCTGCCCCAAACGTATGAACAGCACCGAAGCGATGATCATCAGCACCACCGACGCCGCGTTGTCCAGGCAGGTGAAAAGGCAGGTGACGATATCGGCCCCCTTGAAAAGGCCTCCGGTGAGGACAAAGTCGATAAACACGCGGAAGCCGAACACCAGGGCAACGGCAAAGATGAACCACACATAGTCCTTTTTCCACGACTGCCTGCGCTCGTGCGCTCCGGAACCGCTCGGGTGGAATCGCTTTGCGAAAGTGTCCAGCACCCAGCCCAGGAGTTCGGTCACGAGGAATGTCGATAACGCATGCTGCAGCAGGGGGTGGCAGAAACTCAGAAGCCGTGCGCCCATGTTGCCCAGGATATAGCCCAGGATGTTCACCAGCACTATGCCGATGGCGGAAAACTCCGTTGTGAGGTTGCGCCTGATGCAGATGATGATGGTGAGCGCCATGGTGAGCGCGGTGAGGAAGAGACTGTCCGGCAGGCCGATGAGCGCGCATGCGGTTGTTACCGCAGCGTGCAGCAGGGCAAAGATGTGAATCAGCCAGGGCGTCCCTATCCTTTTCATAATACTGCGAAAATACGAAAAAATCCCGTTCGTCGCAAAAATATATCCGTTCTTCTCCCAATTTCGCGCGTAAACCTGCACGCGTACGCATATGTAAGGAGAAAGTTCCTATTTTTGTGGTTGCCACAAGACTAAAACTGGTAACTTATATGTCAGAAAAACGCGATTTAAGCTTCCGTCAGCTGGTCGACCTCAGCTTTGGCTTCCTGGGCGTGCAGATTGCTTACGCCCTCCAGAGCGCAAATATAAGCCGTATCTTCGCCACATTGGGCGCAGATCCGCATCAGTTGTCATTCTTCTGGATCCTTCCGCCCCTCATGGGTATGATCGTACAGCCCCTCATCGGCAAATATTCAGACAGGACATGGTGCAAGATGGGACGCCGCAAGCCGTACCTCATTGTGGGCGCAATCATCGCGGTGCTGGTGATGCTTCTTCTGCCCAACGCGGGAAGCTTCAATTTCTCCACCAGACTCTTCCTTGGCCTGAATGCCGCAATGTGGTTCGGCCTGTTCTCCCTGATGTTCCTGGACACCTCCATCAACATCGCCATGCAGCCCTTCAAGATGATGGTGGGCGATATGGTGAACGAGAAGCAGAAAACACAGGCCTACAGCATCCAGAGCTTCCTGTGCAACGCGGGTTCCCTGCTGGGCTTCCTGTTCCCCATCTTCTTTACGTGGATCGGAATAGCCAACGAAGCACCGGAAGGCGTTGTCCCTCCCAGTGTGGTTTGGAGCTTCTATATCGGAGCCGCAATCCTTATTCTCTGCGTGGTCTACACCTTCGTGAGGGTTAAGGAAATGCCTCCCAAGGAGTATGCGGAGTTCCACGACATCGACCTTGCGGCCGAGTCCATGAAACCCAAGATGGGCTTTGTGGAGCTGCTTAAGAAGGCTCCTGCAACCTTCTGGACAGTTGGTCTGGTGCAGTTCTTCTGCTGGGCCGCATTCCTTTATATGTGGACATACAGCACCGGCGCGGTTGCCCTCAACTGCTGGGGCGTGGATCCCACCGACACAGCAGCCAAGGCATATCAGGATGCCGGCAACTGGGTTGGCGTGGCATTCGCCGTCCAGGCCGTGGGCGCCCTCATCTGGGCTGCAGTGCTGCCGCATTTCAAGAACATCAAGCTTTCATACGTGGTGTCGCTGCTAATCGGCGCCGCGGGCTTTGCGTCCATCATGTTCGTGCACGACAAGTTCCTGGTCCTGGTGAGCTATTTCCTCATCGGCACGGCCTGGGCGGCCATGCTCGCACTTCCTTTCACCCTTCTCACCAACGCGCTCAAGGGCAGCCCCTACATGGGCAGCTACCTGGGCCTGTTCAACTGCACCATCTGCCTGCCGCAGATCGTTGCAGCCGCAACCGGTGGCCTGGTGATCGGCATGGTGGGCGGAAGCCAGCCCCTGATGCTCCTCCTCGCAGGTGTTTATCTGGTACTTGGAGCGGCAAGCGTGGCGCTTATCAAAGTAAATTCGAAATAACCTAAATATTATCTAACCAAAAAACTACATGAAAAGGATTTTAACCGCAGTCGCAGTGCTCCTGGCAGCCTGCTCAACTGTATTCGCCCAGGGCGGATATCAGGTTAAAGGTGTGGTGATGGACGAGTTCGGCCCGGTAATGGGCGCGGCCGTCATGCAGGCGGGCACCTCCAACGGTGTCGTCACCGGCTTTGACGGAGACTTCGTCCTGAACGTCCCGAACAAGGATGCAGTGATCGAAGTATCCTGCATCGGCTACGCAACGCTTTCGTTCGTGGCTTCCGAGGTTCCCGCAACCATCATGATGAGAGAAGATTCCCAGTTCCTGGACGAGGTCGTGGTCATCGGCTACGGCTCCCAGACCAAGAAGGAAATCACCGGTTCGGTGGCTTCCCTCAAGCCGGAAGACTTCAACATCGGCACAGTTTCCAACCCCATGGGCCTTCTTCAGGGTAAGGTGGCCGGCCTGAACATCATCAAGAACGGCGGCGACGACCCTGCACAGAACAGCTATAACGTTCAGCTCCGTGGTGTGGGCTCGCTCAACGGCTCCACCGAGCCCCTGTATGTCATCGACGGTGTTCCCGGCGGCAACCTTTCATCGGTTCAGCCTTCTGACATCGAGTCCATCGACATCCTCAAGGACGGTTCCGCCGCAGCTATCTACGGTACGCGTGCCAATGCGGGCGTTATCCTCATCACCACCCGCCGCGGCAACAAGGACGGCGCATTCACTGCCGATTACAGCGGCAACCTGAGCGTGGGCTTCATCACCAACGTGCCCCGCGTGCTCAATGCCAAGGAATACCGCGAACTGATGGTGGCCAAGGGCCTCGGAACCGATTTCGGTGCCGATACCGACTGGGTGAAGGCAATTTCCCGCAACCCCGTTTCCACCACTCACAACGTGTCCATCGCCGGCGGTACCGCCGACTTCAACTACCGCGCATCCGTGGGCTACCGCAATGTCCAGGGTATTGCCAAGAAGTCCGATTTCGACGAAATCAACGGCCGTTTCTCCGCCGACCAGAAGGCTCTCCAGGGCAAGCTGAGGATTTCCTACGACTTCTCCTACCAGAGGGCTAATAAGAACTGGGCCAACTACGACAACTTCAACCAGGCCCTCCGTTCCAATCCTACCATGCCCATCTACTCCGACGACGCCAAATTCGTCAAGTACGGCGGCTATTACGAGAGCGACAATTTCTACACCAGGAATCCTGTCTCCGACATCGACCAGACAACCAACCAGGAGAAAGACCAGAACGTGATCGGTTCCGTCCGCGGCGTCCTGGACATCATGCCCGGACTCAAGTTCACGTCGTTCTATTCAATCCAGGAGAATACCACCTGGAACGGTAGGTATTATGCCAGCACGCTCCGTTCCGTGTCCGGTAAGGACGGCAAGGCGGAGCAGAGCTATACCTCCGATACCCAGCAGGTTGTGGAGAACACCCTCAACTATATGGGCAGCAAGGACCAGCACAACTACCAGTTCCTGCTGGGACAGAGCTATCAGACCAACCTGTACCAGGGCTTCAATGTAATGAACACAGGCTTCCCTCTGGACCGGATCCTTTACAACAACCTGTGGCGCGGCGAAGGCCGTCTTTCGGGCAAGTCGGACGATTCCAGCATGGGCAGCTACAAGTATAAGGACAAACTCGCATCCTTCTTCGTACGTGCCCTCTACAATTACAAGGGCAAGTATTTCCTCAGCGTGAGCGCCCGTCTGGAGGGTTCCTCCAAGTTCGGCGCCAAGGCCAATCCAGTGCTCGGCCCCTGGGGTCTGTTCCCCGCCGTTTCGGCCAGCTGGAACGTGACCGACGAGGACTTCATGAAGCAGTATACCTGGATTGACGAACTCAAGCTCCGTGCAGGTTACGGCGTTACCGGTAACATGCCCGGCGACCACTATCTGTACCTGATGCTTGTGGGTCCCGGCTCGGACTATGTGTTCAGCAACGGCAAGTTCATCCTGCCCTGGGGTCCCCAGAACAACACCAACGAGCATATCCGCTGGGAAGAGAAGCGTGAAACCAACCTTGGTGTAGACTTCTCCTTCCTGAAGGGCCGCATCTACGGTTCATTGGACGGATATTTCCGTAACACCACCAACCTGCTGTACGAGTACGACGTTCCTCTGACCGGCGGCAACGTATCGGCAAAGATGTGGGACAACTACGGACAGATTCACAACTACGGTCTCGAATTCAGCGTCAACGGCCTCATCAAGAAGACTCACGATCTGGAATGGACCGCAGGCTTCAATGCCGCCTGGAACCGCAACCGCGTTGTGCGTATCACCGGTGAGCAGTACGGCAACAAGGATGCGGATGGCAACCTCATCGCCAGCTACCAGAATACCGGCTACATCTCTTCCGGTGACGGTGAAACGGGCAACTACGTGATGCGTCTCGTGGAAGGCGAGGCTGTGGGTAATTTCTACGGCTACAAGTTCTTCGACATCACCGACGAAGGCGTATGGATGTTCCAGTACACCGCCAGCAACGGCAAGACCGGATACACCAGCTCTCCTTCCGACAACCAGAAGCAGGTGCTGGGCAATGCATTCCCGTTCCTTACCCTCGGTTTCAACACCAATCTGAAGTATAAGAACTTCGACATGTCGATGAACTTCCGCGGACAGCTGGGAGGCCTTATCTTCAACGAAACCCGCTACTTCTATGAGAATACGCGCGGTACCGAGAATGTGCTCCTGTCGTCGTTCAGCGGTGATGCCGCCAAGCTCACCAAGTGGATCGAATCCGGTGTAAGCGATGCATCCAAGCGTATGTTCTCCGACTTCTATCTGGAGGATGCCACATATCTGAAACTCAACGACCTCACCATCGGCTGGACGCCGGAAATCAAGGGCCCCGTTGCAGAGTATGTACACAACCTGAGGGTATTCCTGAACGCCCAGAACGTGTTCACCCTCACGGGCTACAAGGGTCACGACCCGTCCACCGTTTCAATGGCCGGCCTTGCTCCGGGCTTTGACGGACGTTCCTATTATCCTACCCAGCGCACCTTCAGCCTGGGCGTGAACCTGAACTTCTAAAGACTGAACGGATATGAAAAAGCTTTATATACTTATTCTTGCAGTCCTCGGTCTCGGCGCAGTAGCATGCACAGACCTTTCTCCGGAAATCTTCACTGATGTCCCCAAAGAGGACTATTTCCAGACTCCGGCACAGTTCTCCACCCTTATCGCCAATGCATATTCGCAGCTGGCCGGTGAGTATGGCTATATCTATCGTGAAGGATTCTGGAGCCTCCAGGAATACACTTCCGACGAAGTGATAGTTCCCACCCGCGGTACCGACTGGTACGATGGCGGCGTGCCCCAGGCCATGCACCAGCATACATGGGGAAGCAACACTCGTGACGTAAACAACGGCTGGAGTTTCGCATACGGCGGCGTTACCAAGTGCAACACCGTTATCGACAATATTTACACTATCGCAGGTGAGGATGAAACCCAGTGGAACGATGCAGCCAAGGCCGGTCTGGCCGAGGCAAAGATCCTCAGGGCTTTCTATCACCTCCTTGCCATGGACGTGTACGGCAACGTGCATATCGACGATGGCGAACGCGAGATCAAACAGTACAAGCGCGCGGAAGTGTATAAGTGGATTGAGGATGAGCTCATTGAGAATGCCGCCCTCGTGGACGACGGTGTGCGTTACGGCTCCATGACACGTCCCGTGGCCTATATGATTCTTGCCAAGCTGTATCTCAACGCAGAGGCCTATACCGGCACACCCCATTGGGACAAGGTTGTCGAATACTGCGACAAGATTATCAACGGCAAGTATTACGAGCTTAACGCCGACTACTTCGACAACTTCAAGGTTTCCAACACAAGCAACAAGGAAATCATCTTCCCCATCGTGTTCGACGGTGTTTATGCAAAGGGCAATATGTTCCACGTTATGACCATGCACTATGCAATGCGCGACGTGTTCGGTTTCACCACCGACTGCTGGAACGGCCCCTGCACCCTGGAATCCTTCTACAACAAGTACAGCGACAACGACAAGCGTAAAGCCCAGTGGTTCGTAGGACCCGTTTATGATACTCCCACCACGTGGAATACCATTATTTACAACCGCGCAAGCTGGACAGGAAAGATTGTGGAATGGGATCACGGCGAGTCTCACTTCCAGGTGATCATCGACCCGAAGGTAACCACTATCCAGGATCCTACCGCTGCCAATTCATGCGAAGGCGCCCGTTTCGTGAAGTTTGAATTCGACACCGGCATCGCCCATCATGCCGACAGCGACTTCCCCATCTACAGGTATGCCGATGTACTCATGATGAAGGCTGAGGCCCTGATGCGCCAGAATGGCGGCGTTGCAACCCAGGAGGTCCTTGACCTTGTAAATCCCATACACACGCGTGCAGGACTTCCTGCTTATACAGCCGCAACCCTCACCCTGGACGAACTCCTTGATGAGCGCGGACGTGAATTCGCATGGGAAGGCCATCGCCGCGACGACCAGATCCGTTTCGGTACCTATGGCGGCAAGTGGGAATTCAAGGATGCATCCGACAAGAACCATGAACTGTTCCCCATCCCCGACTGGGTAAGGGACGGCGCCCCCGGTGTATACGAGCAGAACCCCGGTTATTAATGAAATCAAAACCTAAACAAATACAAACAACCAACAACATTTTAACATTTAATCAATCATGAAGAAAATCTTTTGTATTTTCGGAATTGCAGCCCTGCTTTTCAGCGTAGTCGGCTGTAAGGATCCCAAAAAGCCCGATGTGAACGACATCGTGGAGGACGGCGTCTATGTAACAGGTCCCGCCACCGGCGCTTCCGCCATTTCCGCCGTCTATGGCATGGCAAAGGGCATCAACGAGGCAAACGACCAGACTGTCCGTGAAGGCATGTACGAGAAGTACATTGTCCTCGAGGCCAACAAGGACTTCTCCCTCACCTATGTGAACGGTGGTGAAGAAACCGCTTACGGTGCAAACCTTGAGGCTTTCACACCCGCTGATGTTACTGGCGGTCTCTATCAGGACAATCCCGCAACAGCAGTTTACAAGGGCGCTCTCGTCATCGGTTCTTCCGCTCCCAAGATGAAAGTGACAACGACCGGTCTCTATCACATCGTTCTCGACCTGAATGTGGCCGATGACCTTGATTTTGCACAGATCGTTGTGGTTCCCGTCGAATACGGTGTCCGCGGCGGCATGAACAGCTGGGGCTTCACCGCTCTCAATGCAACCGAGCCCAAGAACGAGGGTATCACCTACACCCTCACCGGCCAGAAGATGGGCGACGGCGGCACCTTCAAGTTCGCTTACAACAGCGCCTGGAAGATCACCCTTGATGCTGAGGGAGCCGTCAAAGCCAATACAAACCTCGGTGTTGATTGCAAACCCGGAGGTAAAGACATTGCAGTTACCGAAGGCGCAGGTGAATACAAGATCACCCTCGAATTCAAGCTCGCAAAGGGCAATGTGGAGAACTCCTGGAAATATACCATCGAGCAGGAAAGCAAGTCCGAGACTCCTACCACCATGTACATGATCGGTAAGCAGTTCGGCGACTGGAGCTGGGAGAGCGACGGTGTTGTCGACCTCGTCCCCGTCTGGGGCAAGGAAGGCGCATTCTGGTGCACCCGCTACTTCACCACCGACGGCTTCAAGTTCTGCGCCGAGAAGGCTTGGAACGGTGACTTCACCGGTCTTGGCACCGACGAAGGTTACACTGTTGCCGATGGCAACTGCTTCGTTCCCGCAGCCGGCTTCTACACAGTCTACATCAACCTCCTCGACAAGGTTGTCGAAATCAAACCCGCAGAGGTCTATGGTATGGGTAATGCCGTGTTCGCCGGTGGCTGGGACTTCAACGACGCAGAGAAGTTCGTGGCAAACGGCGATAAGATGGAAATTATCACCTCTGGTGCAGGTGAACTCCGCCTTGCTTCCAAGGTTATGCCTACCGTCAAGGTAGACGGCTGCGGCGACAACGGCTGGTTCGACTGGTGGAAGTCCGAGTTCATCTTCTTCGCTGACAATAAGATCGCTTATCGCGGCCTTGGCGGTGACCAGGAGCGTGTTCAGATTGAGGCCAACAAGGTGATTTCCATTGACTTCAACGCCGGTACCGTTACCGTTTCCGACTTTGTCCCTGCTGCAACGATTGATGGTGATATGACCGAGTGGGCTGATGTCGAGGCCTTCGCCAGCACTCAGACATCCAGGATCAGGGAATGGAAATTCAAATATGACGCGAAGAACGTTTATTTCTATTTCAAAGTGAGAATGAACCGTTCTCAGGAAAACAAACCTCTTGTAATCGGATTTGACACCGACAACAATTCCGCTACCGGTTCAAATTATGACAGTGACAAGATTCTTGGTATCGAGGCACAGGTACAGTCTTTCCCCTTCACAAATGCATCAGGTTCTGATCCTGCAACATGGAATGGAGTGGATACCAAGAGCACTGTCAAAGCAGTGGGCGGCGCTTCTTCATCCGCTAATGTGACAGTTGCCGGTTACAATGCTCCCGGTGAAGCATTGTCTTCGGATTCTGCAAGCACTTATATTGAGGTCAGCGTTCCCAGGAGTGCACTGAATCTTCCTGTAGGAACTCCCATCTCTGTGGGTTGCGCATATGACTGGTATGTAACAGGCATGCAGAGCATTACTCTCGAGTAACAATTAATTGCTCATTCATTAAACGGCCTCCGGATTCCGGGGGCCGTTTTTCTTTGAAATTCAATTACTTTTTACTAACTTTGAAGGATACTAACGATAACCAATTATTTGGATATGAGAAAGTGCCTTTTTGTCCTGTTTGCCATGGTTGCAGCGCTGGTGAGTTCCTGCGTGCAGCCGGAGCTGCCGGCCGACATACATTTCGAGACAAGCCCCAAGAATCTGTATCTCAAGGGGGAAGGGGAAAAACGAGTCCTCAATGTCAAGACCAATTCCCCGGCCTGGACTGTAAAAACTACCGCCGACTGGCTCACCATCAGCCCGATGGAGGGAAGTTTCGACGGCGGCCTCACGATCGTTGTTCCGGAGAACAAGAGCGGAGAGAAACGCTTTGCCACTATAACGCTCAAGGACAATTCTGGCTTCGGCTACATCAATATTGCCGTTGCTCAGGTTAATCCCGGCGAGGATCCCAACCCCAATACGCCCGTGGATCCCGGCGAGCAGGCGGAAGAGGATGTAGACAATTCCTCATTGGTAATCCCCAAGGCCGATTTTAACCTCAAATCGGACTGGAGCCTCACGGGATCGGTCATGGGGCTTGGCTGGACCAAGGACATGGCCATGTACGAGGAGGCGGAGAACGGCTGGATTGCGGCATTCGACGTTGAGGTGGGCGCCGGCGAAGCCTTCAAATTCCGCAAAGACGGGGATTGGGACAGCGGCGACCTCGGAGCCGGCAAGGGCGTCCCGGAAATCGACAAGAAATACAAGCTGGCCGATAAGGGCGGCGACTTCAAACTCCCTTCCGGCAAGTACGACATGTACATCCAGCCCAACTTCATGCTGCTGTATGTGCTGAACGCCGGTGCCACATTCACTCATGGCGATGCCGTGGCAAAGGCGGAGGAGTCGGAGAATGTGCGAATCTACGTACTTAACAATTCCACATGGAGGAAACCGTACCTGTATGCATATGCGGCGGGCGGCTCACTGCAGCCCAATGGCGCGTGGCCCGGCACTTATGCCGTGGGAACCAAGCAGTTCGGCGATTATACCTGGACCTACTGGGAGGCTTCCGGTTTCAGCGGAGTGAACGGCATCAACTTCATACTGAACAACGGCGTTGATGAGCAGTATCCGGCACCGGATACACAAGACCCCGTGTGGAGCAACCTTACCATACACAATACATTATTCTTCGTATGGGACGGCACCGCGGTTACGGAAGTGGAAGATCCCACAAAGCCCGGCGTTACCGGAACCGGCATCGAGCCCGACAAGATGGAATTCGGCTCCAGCTCGTGGACGCTCATCGGCACACTGGGAGGAACAAATTGGGATTATGACTTCCCCATGGATTCGGAAGGATACTGGGAAGTGGCTCGCGAAGTGTCTATAGCGGCAGGGGAGCAGTTCAAGTTCCGTCAGAGCCGTCAGTGGGGGAACAACCTGGGATTTGGCGAGTACTCGGATACGGAAGCCAATCTCGCGGCGCTGAACACCAAGCTCAGCCTTGCCTCTGGAGCCGGGAACCTGAAATTATCGGCATCCGGTACCTATGATATCTACCTGTGCGTAGAGAACAAGATTGCCTATATCCTCCCAGCTGGGACAGAATGGACTCATGAGGCCGATGGCAAGCCGGACTTCATCACCGGAGGCGGCTACGACCCCAACATGGATCCTTCCAAGAAGGCTTCCGGCCTCACTTATCAGATGAACGTGTTCAGCTTCAAGGACAGCGACGGTGACGGCTACGGAGATTTCCAGGGCATCATTTCCGAGCTGGATTATCTGGACAAACTGGGTGTCACCGCACTGTGGCTGAGCCCTATCCAGCCGGCACAGAGCTATCATGGCTACGATGTAACGGATTACGAAACCGTGAACAAGCGCTACGGCACGGAGGCTGATTTCCAGGAGCTCATCCAGAAGGCCCATCAGCACAATATCCGCATCTACATGGACTACGTGATCAATCACTCCGGCGACCAGAACAAGTGGTTCCTGGACGTGAAGGATAACGGAACCAAGAGCCCGTACTGGAATTATTATTCCCTCTCCAAGAATCCGGAGGCCGATGTTAAGGCCGGCAGAATCGCGCAGATTCCGCCGGAGTACGGCTTCAACAAATACAAGTGGTTCCCCGTGACCATCGGCGGAGGCGGAAAGCACCGCTACAAGATCGACCTTGACTGGACAAACGCTTCCGCGCCCACGATGACTGTTACGGAAACCACGGATTCACCCACTACCGGCGGCAAATACGACAATCCCGCCCGTTATCTCTATTGGGGTGCCGGTACTTATACGCAGTTCGTAGATAACGGCACCAACAAGTATACGCTCACTCTGGAGTACCAGAGCGCCTGGGGCTGCCTTGTCCGCACAACCAACCAGGACGTATGGACCGGAAAGTCCAAGTGGGGCTTCAATGCTGTAGGAGACCAGCTTAAGCTTGGCGTGCCGCACACCCTGTATTCCGATGACAATCCGGACAACGTCCAGTCCATCGTTATGCCTGGCGGCGAACTGTACTATTACTATACCGAGTTCGGCACCGGAATGTTCGTTGACTTCAACTACGGCAAAGCCTCCAACTGCGCTTCCTCCGAGGCCTTCAAGGCGATTATGGTGGGGGTTAAGAAGTGGCTGGAAATGGGCGTCGATGGCTTCCGCCTGGATGCAGTGAAGCATATTTACGCCAATGAAACCGGCCAGGAGAACAAGGATTTCTGGCGCGCTTTCTACAATGCGTCCAACGCAATATACAAGGGCGCCACTGCCAAGGCGGCTCGTGCCGGCCTCACCGGATGGCAGGACGAGAATATCTTCATGGTGGGCGAAGTGCTCTCCGGCGACGGAGACTGCACGCCGTTCTACAGCGGCCTGCCCGCCCTGTTCGAGTTCCAGTTCTTCTGGGATCTGCGCAATTGCCTGAATGCGGAGAATATCTACCAGGCCGGCTATGGCCAGAACTTCCCCGGCTCGCTCTATTATCGCTGGAACAACCACCGCGGAGTAAGGGCCGATGCTATCTCCACGCCCAAGCTTGCCAACCACGACGAAGACCGCACGGCTTCGCAGCTTGGCAATTACAAGCCCAAGATCCGTCTTGCGGCGGCCATGCTTCTCACTGCGCCCGGCCGTCCGTACATCTATCAGGGCGAGGAACTGGGCTACTGGGGCACCAAGGCCGGCGGCGACGAATATGTGCGTACGCCTATCCTGTGGACATCGTCCAAGAGTTCCGCGGCAGCCAAGGGTGTGTCCAACAAAGTGGACTGGGGACTGCTGCAGCCTTCGATTTCCGTTGAGCATCAGGCGGCCGATGAAACCTCGCTTCTGAACCTGTACCGCAGCTTCGCCTATGCCCGCAACACCAACGCGGCGCTTGCCGATGGCTGGCCGAAGCTGGACGAGAAGACGATGGGCTCCTTCGACGGCCACATTGCGGGCTGGTATCTCCATGCGTGCGACGGTTCCGACAAGGAAGTGCTTGTGCTGCACAACCTGTCGTCATACAGTATTACGGTTGAGCGCTGGCCTGCCGATAACCTTACCAATATAATCGCCTCGAACGGCCACGTGAGCGTTTCCGGACAGAATGTAACGCTGCCTGGATACAGTTCGGTGGTATTCGCCTTGAATTAAACACTACAGAATATGAAACGGATTATCATTGCGCTTTTCATAGCGCTCACAGCTTTCACATCCTGCAAGAAAGAGCCCAACAACCAGGGCAATAATGGCGATCCCGTGGTTACCAGCCCCTGGACCCTCGTAGGCACCATCGGCGGAACAGGCTGGGGCGAAGACTTCGCCATGGTCGTGGAAGGGGACTGGCATATTATATATAATGTAACGGTCACCGCGTCCGATGAGTTCAAATTCCGCAAGAACAAGAAGTGGGATGAGAATTTCGGTGCGGGTAAGGGCGATTCCAAGACAACCGTCACGGCCGGAAAGGCGTTCGCGCTCATTCCCGGTGGCGGCAACATCAAAATTGCCGCGGGCAAGTACGACATATACATCGCCCCGGACAACCAGATCGGCTATATCCTGGAGGCCGGCACCAAGTTCACCCATGCCGATGAAGGCAAGCCCGTCGTGGGCGGTGATCTGAGCGGCGAGTACAATGCTTCGCTGGTGCCATCGGCAAAGAAGGCTAACATCGCTTACCAGTTGAACGTCTATTCGTTTGCCGATAGCGACGGTGACGGATGGGGCGATTTCCAAGGCATCATCGACCATCTGGATTATCTGGATGCCATGGGCGTGACGTCGATATGGCTGTCGCCGGTGCAGAAATCGCAGAGCTACCACGCTTACGATATCACGGACTACTACGCAATTAATCCCATCTACGGTGGGAAGAATGCCACA
>JAGAAY010000104.1 GCA_017615065.1 Bacteroidales bacterium
TATACCCGGCCGGAGTTGTCTGTTTCCCAGTTGAGCAATGAAATTTCAGGATTATTATCAATCTTTTGAACCAGAGATTTATACTGTTCGTAAAAGCGATTGATAGTCGTACGTTGGGCTTCTTTAGTGAAAATTGAACGGGCTCTTCGAATCACGTCAAAATCATTATCATTAATAATGCCCTTCGAAACCAAATAATCCATGAAATCAACGGCTTTGTCAAGCATTTGTTTCTCTTCAATCAGGGAGTCAAGCCTTGCTTTCTGTTGGACAGAGATAAAGCGTTCAACAAAACTTGTGGAGTATTCGCTTGGGTAGTACTCATTATACTTAACGACATACAGGGGAACATCTTGTTCTTCGTAATAAGGTTTTAAATACTCAATTATTCCCGGATACCCTTGAGCTATCTTTTCTAGTTCATTATCTGATGCGTATTTAGGAATATCCAAAGACCGATAAATAATGTCGGTATCGGGTTTCTCAAGGTCGATCCCAAGAAGATCCGTCCAATTTGCAAAATACTCGTTGCCTATAATAATGTGCCAGATATCCGAACCATAGTCAAATGTGTTATAAGTTACGTAATAACCATTCTCCAGCAGATCTCCGACACTGATTTCGTTGTATGCATATCTTCGTGCAAGTTCTTCCAGTTTTGGGGGAGTGTCTTTGCCTGGCTTGGATTCTCTAACCAGTACGCCGTTGACATATTCTTCTTCCAAGCCGTCACCGGAGTCCCAAATGCCGCTGATGATTCTATCGTTGCTAACTGTCCCTTTGAATACATCATTGTAATAATTGGTACTGATCAATATGCCGTCGTGAAAAGAGACAGTATAGCTATGTTTCCCTTCCTGGTCGTTTAACGATAATGAAAAAACGCCTTCCGGTTTTCCGTCTTTGAAAGAGCCTTTAAGAGAGTAATTTTTATCTTCACCAATATAACTACTCTTGTGTGAAATCGTGATCGGCCCGTTGATAATACCATTGTTGAACTGTGCCGTCAATGAGAAAGAATCGACAGCCCGATGGTATTGAGAGGTATATCTATAATCACCTAGCATAAATGAACTGCCATCACCCACATATTGTGACCGAATCTCTTCAACCATCTGGTCGGTTTTGCCATTTATACTGACATTGCCATGCATTATATGATTTCCTTCATCATCTACCACGTAGTTGTACTTCATTGTACCATAATAATCAGTAGCCCCGTATATGGTTACTTCTTCTGTTTTTGTCCTAACCTGGGCAAAGGATAAAACGGTGAATGTCAGCAGAAGGGCGGTGGTTAGGAGGCGTTTCATGGCGGTGGGGGATTAGTCGGTTATGGTGAGGCCGTCGTGGGCGGGGAGGACGGTGGGGGGGAGGCCGCGGGAGAGGCAGAGGGTGCGGAGCTGGTCGCAGAAGGCCTCGTAGCTGGGGAAGGTGTGGCTGAGGTGGGTGAGCCAGGTGTGGCGGGCGCCGATGCGGGCGGAGAGTTCCATGGCTTCGTCCAGGGAGAAGTGGGAGTGGTGGGGTTTGTAGCTCACCGTGTTCAGGCTCACGTGCTCCAGGCCCTGAAGTTTGGAAAACTCGCTTGAAGGGATGGAGCTCATGTCGGTTATGTAGGCGATATTGCCGAAGCGGAAGCCCAGGACGGGCATAGTGTCGTGGTAGCCGCGTATGGGGATGATGTTGGGCCGATCATGGGAGGCTTCCTGGATGACGTTGTCGGAGGGGACGAGGGTGCCATCGGCCTTGCGGTAGAAATAGCCAACGTCGTGCACCCATTCAAGGTCGCCGGCGCCGCTGTTGGGGTCGACGCGGAAGGGGCGCTCGTCGATCAAATGCACGTGCCACTCGGGGGAACCGGGGTATTTGTGCGAGGCGAATGCGTAGGAGTAGTCGTTTTGGAGCGAGTGAAGGACTTCCTGCTCGCAGAAGATTTCCACGGCTTTACGGTCGATGTAGTTGAGGCTGCGCACGTCGTCCAGGCCGCCGGTGTGGTCCTTGTGCTTGTGGGTGAGGAGGATGGCGTCCAGGTGGGAGATGCCCTCTCGGAGCATCTGGGTGCGGAAGTCAGGGCCGGCATCGACAAGTATATTCATGCCCTCGAACTGCACGAAAGCCGCGGCACGGAGGCGCTTGTCGCGGGGATCGGCCGATTGGCACACGGGGCACTGGCACCCGATGATGGGGATGCCCTGAGATGTTCCGGTGCCTAGAAATGTAAGCCTGGTCATAGTACAACCTCCTCCAGCGTGTTAACCCTGGCGGCGTCCCAGGGCCGTTCTACCCTTATATAATTACCCGTATAGCCGCCCATCATCCCGTCTTTATGGGCCGATTCCCACAGCACTTCCGCCCGCTGCCCCTTGCAGCTGCGCACGAAGCAGTCGTGCAGCTCAGCGCAGAGCTTTTCCAGTACCTCCACGCGCTCTTTCTTGACGTTCTCCGGCACCTGGCCCGGCCATTCGGCAGCCCTGGTTCCGGGACGCCGGGAGTAGGGGAATACGTGGATGAATGCGGGTTTTACGACATCCCGCAGGAACGCCACGGTCTCTTGGAACAGGTCCTCGGTTTCCCCGGGCAATCCCACGATTACGTCGATGCCGAAGAATACGCCGGAGCCCATCCGGGAGCGGATATACTCTATGCGAGAGGCGAAAAGCGCTGTGTCGTAGCGGCGGCCGACTTTCTTTAGGAGCGTGTCGCTGCCGCTCTGCAGGGGAATATGGAAGTGAGGCTGAAATTTGGTGCCTGAGGCAATCCAGTCAACGATTTCTTCGGTGATCAGGTTGGGTTCGATTGAAGAAATCCTGTAACGGTCGATGCCGTCTACACCGTCCAGCGCCTTAAGCAAATCCAGGAACGACTCCCCGGTTCCACGCCCGTAATCCCCGGTGTTCACGCCAGTGAGCACAATCTCACGCACCCCGCTCGCGGCAATCTCCCGAGCACTGCGCACAACTTCGCAAATCGGCAGACTGCGGCTCCGCCCCCTGGCAAACGGCACCGTACAATAGGCGCAGAAATTGTCGCACCCATCCTGCACCTTCAGGAACGACCTTGTGCGCTCTCCAGTGCTATAAGCTCCGAAAACTTTTTCTTGTCTTCGGGAGACTCTTTGATGTCCGGGGGACTCCGTTGCGCTTCGCTCCACTCCGGCCCCTCCCATTGTCTCCTGCGTCCTAGCAGGCGAGAACTTGTATCCAACGGGCCCCTCCCCCTGCACTTGTCCGGGGGTGGACAAGCCCCCGGACATCAAAGGTCTCCCGACAACGACTTCGAAAAAGCTCTCATCGCCGGCTAATGCAACAATAGCTGATTTCTCATCGGCCCCATAGACGCGCCAGACGCCTTCGAGGGATTCGAGTTCGGAGCGGCGGAGCTGGGCGTAGCAGCCGGTGACGAGGATGCGGGCGGAGGGGGAGAGGGAGTGGGCGCGGCGGATGAGGTTGCGGGATTTTTTCTCCGCGACGGCCGTTACAGCGCAGGTGTTCACCAGATAGACATCGGCCTGTTGCGTCCATGGCACAACCTCCCAGCCGGCGGCTTCGAAGCCACGGCGGTAGGTGGAGGTCTCGGCGTAGTTGAGTTTGCAGCCGAGTGTGGCGAACGCTATTTTGCTCATGCCAAAAGGAGGAATACGCAGGGACGTTTGCCCAGCACCGGCAGCTGCTTGCGCCACTGCGCTACGGTGCGGGTGCAGATGAATTCGTCCGGGCAGGTTATGTTCACCGCGACGCAGAGCCTGGTGCGGGGGTCCAGCGTTGCCACCAGATCGGCCATCAGGGAATCGTTGCGGTAGGGTGTTTCGATAAGGATCTGTGTCTGGTTCTCCGCCATCGAGCGCTTCTCCAGCCTGCGGATTGCTCCCTTGCGTTCATCGGCCTTGGCTGGTATGTATCCGGCAAATGCGAAGCTCTGGCCGTTGAGTCCGGAGCCCATGAGCGCCAGCATCAGCGACGACGGCCCGGTGAGAGGCACTACCTTTATTCCATGCCGATGGCAAAGCGCCACCAGCGCTGCGCCGGGATCGGCAACTGCCGGCAGTCCCGCTTCCGAAATGAGCCCCACGTTGCGTCCGTCATCGAACAGCGAGGCCATTGCCTCCACCTCCTGCGGCGTTGTGTGCTCATTGAGCGTGTGGAACTCCAGCTCCTGAATATGCCCCTTAAGCCCTGCGGCCGACAGATACCTGCGAGCCGTGCGCACCTCCTCCACAACGAAGCACTGCAGCGTAGGCAACACCGCCAGCACCCCGGCGGGCATCACCGCCTCGATGGGGCCATCTCCCAGTGGGGAGGGAATCAAATACAAAATGCCTTTATTCATAAATTCTATTGAAAAGATGATATATTCCCAAAACTACGAACCTGAAGGTTCTACCCTTCCCAAACAAATTTGGGCCCCTCCCTCTGGCACGGCCGAGGGCGGCCATGGTTTTGGGAATATATCATCTTTTCTATTTTATTCGTACTGCATGTCCTGTAGTGTCAATGCGGACGCTGTGGCTGGAGGTGTCCTGCTGTTCGGCGAGCTGGCGTTCGCGGCGCTGCTCCCTTGTGGAGAAGATGTCGCGGACGAACTGGCCGAAGGTGCGGAATTCCCGCTGGTAGGCGATACCGGCGCCGTTTCGCTGGCTGTTGTCCAGGTAGCTGGTATAGGCGTCGGCCGAATGCGAGAAGAGTTTGGCTCGCAGTGAACCGTCCTTGTTTATCTTGATTTCCACGTCCAGGTCGCCGGTTACATCTCCGGTGGTGGTTGTACCGGTGCCGGTGCCGCGGCGGCTGCCGATGGTGCCGTTCACGATGACGCGGTTGTTGAACAGCTGCGTTGACAGAGCCACGTCAAGCAGGTCGTTGCCACGCTCGTTTGGCTGGTAGTTCAAGCCGAGGTCCAAAGGTATCTCCAGCTTCTGCAATATGTTGTTCAGCTGGCCGGACATTATACTGGCCATGTTGGAGTACAGCATGGAGGAGCCTCCGGTGGTGATTCCGGATTCTTCAGAAGGCAGGAACGTGCCGGCGATGAGCAGGTACAGGAACTGCTTCTGAACCTTGTCGTCGGTATTCAGCGCGGCCTGCACCATGGCCTGCGTGGTGGGATCAAGGTCCGGGACGTCGATGCTCAGCTCGATCTTGGGATTGCGCAGCTTGTCCGTGATGTGGATGCCGCAGTTCACAGTGCGGCGGGTGCTGGTGGAATCGGCCAGAAGATTGGACAGCGACGTCTTGGTTGTGTACAGGCCGTTGATGTCCAGGTCGGAGTTCATAATGTCGCCGTTGAAGCGGATGGCCGACCCGTCCTCAAGGTCGAAGTCCCTGCTCACGAGATTCATCGCCGAGAAGTGGAAATTGCCGCTGTTGAGCGTATAGTCGCCGTTGATGAGGAATGCGCCGTCCGAGGAGCGGGATTCTATGTCGATGATGCCGTTGCCAACACCGGAGAGGGTATTCTCGCCGATATCGATCCATGCCTCCACGTCCGGGGTGGCCCTGGCGCGCAGCTTCACCGTGAGCTTGCTCTTTCCGGCCTTCGATGCGGAACCGCTTTCTTCCAGGATGTCGTTGTCGTCGTAGTCGCCGTCTTCATCGTTGCCGGACTTGAAGGTGAGCAGGCTGCCGGCCTTGTCCGAAGACGAATTGCCCAGCGGGATGTGCAGGTTGCCGTCGCCGGTAGTGGTGCCGTCGATGTCCAGGAGGATGTCGTTCAGCGGACCGGTGATATCCACCTTGCCGGTGGCCGACAGATCCCCGTAGAACGACTGGTTCTGCCCGGCCTTGATGCCAAGGGCCTTGATGCGGTTGAGCTTGAGGTGGGTGTCCAGGCGCACGTTCTTGAAGCCTCCGAACAGGATGCCGCCGCTGATTGTGCCGGTTCCTCCGCGGGAGTCCTTAACACTGACATCGTTGAACATCAGGCCCTCATCGGTAACCGATACGGGGCCGCTGACCTTGTAGGGGACATTGGTGTAGTCCACCGTCATGAGACCGTTATCCAGATACGTGTCCTTGCTCTTGAAATGGATGTTGTCCAGCTTTCCGTATGCCTTGATGCTGCCGGAAAGGTCGCCGGCGAACTGGCTGAAGACGCCTTGAAGCACCGGGGCGAAGAACGACAGGTTGAACTTGTTCAGGTCCAGATCGGCAGAAAGCTCCTTGGAAGAGGGAACATAATTGCCGCCCGCCTCGATGCTGCATTCTCCGTCGAGGTTGTTGTACAGGCTCACGTCGAAGCGCTTGTGCTGGGGGTTCCATTCGCTGGACAGGTGGATGTCGCCGGCCCGGTTGCCGGCTATGGTGGCGTCCTCCGCCGTGAGCATTGCCACGAGGCCGGAGAAGCCTCCCTTGGCCGAAAGAACCCTGGCCGTGCCCGACGCCCTGCCTTCAACGTCCAGCTTGCCCTTCATCAGGAAGTGGTTGAGAAGGGACATGTCGAAGCGGTTAAGGCTGACATGGAGGGTGTCGCTGTGGGCCGATGAGTAGCCGCCATCGACACTGATGGTTTGGAGCTGGCTTATGGCGCTGAGCTTGCGCACCTTGATCCCATCGGCCCCGTAATTGACGAGGTCGGAGGTGATGCGCCAGTCTTCTCCCTTGAAGCTGATAACCGAAGGCAGGACGGTGGCGCTGATGACGGTGCCCTTGTCTTCCTTGGTGACATTGCCGGTCATTACCACTTCGCCGCGGGTATCCGAGCCCTGCGCTCCGGCGAAGGTGTAATTCATGAACACGTTGTTGTCCTTTGCCTGGAGACGGCAGTTGTTGGCCCTTAGGTCGATGCCGCCGAGTTTCAGCTGTGAGGCCTTGATGGAACCGCTGAGGCCGCCGGACATGTTGTCCACGTCCACGACCAGGTTGCGGATGGTGTTGCTGCCGAAGCTGAGCCGTCCCGAGCGGGCGAGGCAGTACAGCTGGCCCTCGCGGGTGGTTTTGAGCTTGACGGAAGTGCCGTCGGCGATGCTTACGCCCGGGGCGAGGAATTCCGTGATGACGGAGGCGTCGCGGACGTTGAAGTTCAGTTCATAGTCGGCCTCGCTGAGGCTGGTGGCAGTGCGGTCCGCCACGGCCGACAGCTCCTTGCGCACCGTGAGCTCCTGGATGTCCTCGATGAACTTGAGGATGGACTCGCTTCCCATGTAGCTGCCGTTGGCGAATCCGGAGTTGAAGTTGAAGCGGTGTTTCTGCTGGGCGGAGTTGCTGTAGGCCGATATGTTCACGTTGCCCAGGTTGTGCCATCCGGTCTTGTCCTGGATGTTGAACTTCACCAGCGTGATTTCCCCGAGCATGTCCCTGGACGAGGTCTGGGTGATGTTGGCGTGGATTTCTCCCTTGATGCCCGAATCTTCACGCTTGTCCAGGTTCAGCGCGTGGAGATCGGCCTTGGCGAGGTAAAGATCGGCCTTGTAGGCGGTGTTGCCGGTGCGCTCGCTGGACGACAGGCCGCCGTTCATGGCGAACTTCAGGTTGGGATCCCGGCTGAGCATGTTGAAGGCCAGCGATGTGCCGTCGTATGTGCCGGTGAGGTTGATGTCAGAGTAGTCGTAGTCCTTGATGCGGAGGCTGGAGGCCTGCATCTTTATGTCGGCCGATGTGGGTTTGCCCAGCGTGGCGGACACATCGGCAGTGGCTGTGAGCTCCTTCACGGCGTCGATTCCGACGATGCGGCCGATGTTAAGGCCGATGGTGTTCACGGTGCCGTAGATCGACAGGGGATCTTCCCGGTTGAGCACGTCGTTGATCATCAGGTCGGCGGTGGCCCTGCCAGCTCCGCAAATGGCTTCTCCCTTGATGGCCATCTCGTCCAGAGGGCCGTAGACGCCGCCGTTGAAGGTGAAGCTTTCCCTCTTGGCGATCTTGCCGGTGTTGATGCGCACTCCCGGCGCCCAGGTTTGCACGAACTTCTCCAGGCCGGGGAGGGTGAATTCCAGGTTGCGGATCTGGTAGTCGAGGACGCTGCGCTTTATGTCGGGAAGGCCGGTCATGCGGCCGTTGATTACGCCGCCGGCGTTGCTGTTGTGCTCGCGGAAGATTATGTCGCTTACCTTGAAATCGTCCACCGGGCCGTCGTATTTGCCCTGAAGGTCGCTGAGGAAGGTGATTTTGTCCATGCCGGGGCCGAAGTGGCTCACCGTTGACATGGCGAATACCGACGGGGCGATATCGGCCTGGATCCTGATGCTGTGGATGAAGTCGCTGTAGTCCTTGATGCTGCCCAGGAGGCGGAAATAATTGAGGTGGAGGTCCGACTGCCCGTCCTGGAGGACGAGGTTGTCCATTATCGCCGCTTCCTTGCCCACTTTCACTTTTGCCGATGCGTTGTCGAGCACGAAGCCGGACTTCTCCTTCATGTCCAGGTGTTTGACATCGGCCTTTACATAACCGCCCTGGATGTCCAGGTTCCTGACGCTGATGTTGGCGATGAGGTCCAGGTCATTGAAGTTGATATGGGTGCCGGTGGAGCGACGGAGCTTTCCGCTGTTCATGAGCTTCATGGTGTAGCGGAAGTTCTGGATGTCCAGCTGGCGGGCGTGGAGGATGTCTCCCCAGTCGTTGTTGTTTTTGCCGGTGTTTTTGAGGCGGAAGACGCGCTGTACGTTGGTGGTGGACTTGCCGTTTTGTGCCGGCTCCGTGACAAGGTTGAACTGGCCGTCTTTTACTGTGGCCTTGTCCAGATAGAAGGCATCGCCGTGGAGGAGGCCTTTTGCCGAGAACCTGGCCGACAGGAAGCCGATCTTGGCGAGCGTGTCTGCGCCGCTGCCGGGGAGGGGATTGTTGTCCAGAAGGACTACGTTTTTGAGAACTACGGCGTCGAAGGGCTTGACGGACAGCTGCTCGAAGCTTATTGTGCCGTCGATCTTGTCCTTGAAGCTGTTAAGGGCCTTTCTGGCGATTGCGCCCTGCACTTTCGGATGCTGCACGGCAACCACGGCGCCCAGGACGATCAGCAGAATGATGCCCAGAATTATGCCCGTTATGCGCAGCGCTTTTTTCATCCGAAATGCAATGCCGTTGTTATATAGTCTACAAAATTAACTAAAATTTTGTGTATATTTGCAGTGCAAACGAAATTTTTTAAAATTTTAATAATCGGTTTGCCGATTATTATTTGTTTTTATGGCGGAAATTATACTCGGGATTGAGTCTTCGTGTGACGATACGTCGGCGGCGGTGCTGCGCGACGGGGTGCTTGTTTCCAATGTAACTGCCTCACAGCAAGTGCATAAGGATTACGGCGGCGTGGTGCCGGAACTGGCGTCACGTGCGCACGAGCTGAACATCGTCCCGGTTGTGTCCAGGGCGCTGGAAGTGGCGGGGGTATCGGCCTCGGAGATATCGGCAATCGCCTTTACGCGCGGTCCGGGGCTGCTGGGCTCGCTGCTGGTGGGAACTTCTTTTGCCAAGGCGCTGTCGCTGTCTCTGGACGTGCCGATGGTGATGGTGAATCACCTGCAGGGGCACATCCTGGCCAATTTCATCCGCGAGCCCGGGGCTCCTGTATGCGAGCCTTCGTTCCCGTATCTGTGCCTGCTGGTTTCCGGCGGCAATTCGCAGATTGTGCGGGTGAACGGGCCTCTGAGCTACGACATCCTGGGCCAGACCATCGACGACGCGGTGGGGGAGGCCTTCGACAAGTGCTCCAAGATGCTGGGGCTGGGCTATCCCGGCGGGCCTGTTATTGATCGGTTGGCCGCATTGGGGGATCCTTCGCGGTTCACTTTTGCCAAACCCAACGTGCCCGGGCTGGACTACAGTTTCAGCGGGGTTAAGACATCGCTGCTGTATTTTGTGGCGGATCAGATGAAGGCGGATCCTTCGTTTCTGGAGAACAACAAGGAGGATTTGTGTGCCTCGTTCCAGAAGACGCTCATCGACATACTCATGAACAAGCTCATCAAGGCTGCCCGCATGACGCGGATTCGCGAGGTTACTATTGGCGGGGGCGTTGCGGCCAACAGCGGGTTGCGTTCACGTATTTTGGCCGAGGGCGCACGCCGCGGCTGGAAAACCTACCTGCCCCAGCTCCGCTACACCACCGACAACGCCGCCATGATCTCCGTCGCCGGCGCCTTCCAGTACCGCGCCGGTGTGCGCACCCCCCTTGACGTCGCCCCCGTTTCCCGACTGGCGGATTTCTAGCCTGGTTTTTCTGGCGGCCAACATGCTGTGGCTCAATGTGTTATATGTTTCCCGGTGCAAATATTTTTGCACCGGGAAACAATGAACTCGTTATGTGTCAATGACATAGCCGCCAGCCTTATAGCAACTCTTCCAGGGCGGCACGGTGATGACCGGGTATGATGATGTGGTGGTTGCCGATGGGATCCGTGAGGAAGTAGCGCGCATCGGCGGGCTGAAGTTGGAGCACTACCTGGGTGCGGCAGAGATTGTCTTCGTACTGATTGTTAAGCAGTTCGCCTTCCGCAATGAAGTGGCGGGAGAGGTCGCCCGAGACCTTGAACACCGTAACGGGACCTTCCGGGAGTTCGCCGTGAATACCCACGCCGATGCCGGACTCGAAATGAGTGTCGTACTGCCAGTTTTTGACAATGTTGAATGGCACGGTGCAATGAGCGAAAAGAACGCGCCCCGTTTCCGTGTCGATTTGGGCAGGGTTGGCCTGGAAGCCTGTGGTGCCGGTGAGGGCCTGGGCGATGATCATCGACAGCAGTGCCGGGACGTCACCTTCGCAGGCCGCTGGGATGCCGTCGGCATTGAAAGAAGCAAGGGCCAGACAGCCCGTGTTGCCCACAGTTGAGAGTAAATCAAAACACCTGAGTGTGAATGCTCCAAGACTGTGTTTCTCAACCAGAACTTTAAGTGCGTTATACACCTTCACGGCCCCGGGATAAGCTTTGCGGACACGGTCCGCCATGGGCTCTTCGGCGGGCGCCTCGCTGCCATCGGCCTTCTCGATTTCCTGGAGCAGTTCCTCCATCGGCACTTCCTGCAAACGCAGTCCCAATTTGTCCAGAATAGCGGTGGGGCTGGCCTTGCTGGCAATGAGCCAATCCGAAGGCTGGCCGATGACGCCGATGCGCATGTCCTTCATGTATTCACGTGCCTCGATGGCCTTGGAAATTGCCGATATCCTGCCGCGCAGATACTCCGCACTGCCGTGCAGGACTTCGCCCTTGAGCCCCTGCTGCCGCAGGTACGAAAGGATCTCCAGCGATGCCGCCAGCGAATTGCTTTTGCCCGATGTGAGCAGGTAGTAACGCTCCGTCCCGCGGGCGAGCATCTCCGGCAGCAGCTGGCGGAAAATGCCCTCTGCACCGCCTGTACGCACATATATGAGATTCAGGGGATGCGTGCCCCAATCGGCAAAATCGCTTCCGCGGAACACATAGTCCCCGGCGGGAAAGACGCTTTGAAGGAACTCGTCTGAAAGGCGCCCCACGGAAATCTCGTCGTGCAGGGCCGATGTGATAGTGTATACTGCTATGTCCATAATCGAAAAAAGGGAAAGCCCCTTACATCGCACCGCTACAACCTCCTACCCTTGCTGCATTCCTGCCCTGGGGGGCTTCAGAGGGAGCTGGTCGTGTAAGACTTTCCCGACCGCAAAGATACGCATTCCCCGCGAAAAAACAAAATGGTTTAAGGCTGGCGGCTAAGTGGTTGATACAGAGTTAGTTTATTGTTTCCCGGTGCAAAAATTTTTGCACCGGGAAACATGTAACTTATTGAATCACAGTGTATTGACCGCCAGCGTTACGCGCGGATGACGCCGCTGCCGAGCATTTCGGTGCCGGAGTACCAGACGGCAAACTGGCCGGCGGTGATGCCGCGCTGGGGTTTGTCGAAGAGGATGTAGAGAGCCTTTTCGCGGAGGATGAGCGTGGCGCTCTGCAGGGGTTGACGGTAGCGGATGCGGACGCGGCAGCGCAGTGTTTCACCGGGTGCCAAAACGGCTGAAGGGGAGATCCGGTGGACCTCGTCGGGGTTGATGGCGAGGCAGAAGCGGCTTAGGCCTTTGTGCTGGTGGCCTTCACCTACATAGACGGTGTTAGTTGAAGTATCGCTTGCAATAACGAAGACGGGTTCCGTGTGACCGCCGATGCCCAGGCCTTTGCGCTGGCCGATGGTGTAGAACTGGGCCCCTTCATGGGTGCCGACTATGGCGCCGAAGGGGTTCTTCTTGTACCGTGTTTTCTTGATGTGTTTCTTGCCGCTGCGGTAGGTTTCCGTCTCAAAAACGAGATCGTAATGCAAGGGTTCCGAGAGCAGTTCCAGCTGTTCGTCGGTGAGGGATTCCGGGCTGCGGAACGGGCATTCGCCCAGGGGCTCGCCGTCGCTGGTGAGCACCTTCTCTTCTGGTGCATAGCGAACCGTGCGCTCCAGGGAAACGCCCTCCCGAAGCATGCCGGAAATCAGCTCCTGCTGCTGCAGGAAAAGCGGGTTCTGCGCGTACCAGGCATCGAAAACTTCCACCACGGGGCCTTCGCGGGATTCAAGTTTCTGCTTCAGGAACGTGGGCAGATCGACCTTCCCAACGAAGCAGATCCCCTGCGAGTCTTTCTTATCGGCCGATGGCAGATCGGCCTCCTTGGCAATGCGGCGCACTTCCGGCTTAAGCAGATCGCCGATGGGGAAGAGAGCGTGCTGAAGCTGCTCCTGGGAGAGCTGGCACAGGAAGTAGCTCTGGTCCTTGTTGGGATCGGCCCCCTCGAGGATGCGGCAGGTGCCATCGGCAAGCGTTTCCTTGCGGCAATAATGGCCGGTGGCGACGAAATCGGCCCCGTACTTCTGCGCTACCTGGAGGAAGGCGTCGAACTTGATTTCGCGGTTGCAGAGGACGTCGGGGTTGGGGGTTCGGCCGCGCGAGTACTCGTCGAACATGTAATCGACCACTTTTTGCCGATACTGCCGGGACAGGTCGACGAAGTAGAATGGTATGCCGATTTTGCGGGCGACCATCTCCGCTACGAAGCGGTCTTCCTCCCACTCGCAGTCGCCGTGGAGGGTGGAATCGGCGTCGTGCCAGTTTTGCATGAACATGGCAAAAACGTCGTAGCCCTCCTGCTTGAGGAGATACGCCGCTACCGACGAATCCACCCCTCCAGAGAGGCCTACGCACACCTTGATTTTGCTCTTATCCATGCCTGAAAGTCACTTTTCCACCGCAAAATTAACAATTTTGGAAAATAATTCCTATCTTGCAAGACACTGCAAGATTGATTTTCGCACTATGGCTGATAAACAGATCATCATCGACTATAAGGAATACGCTTCGGAACAGGAGCTGGAACCCAAGGACCAGGAGCTGGCAAAGGCCGCTCACGAGGCGCTCAAAGGCTCATATTCTCCATACTCTCACTTCCGCGTGGGCGCCGCTTTGCTTCTGGCCGACGGCACCGTTGTGAAGGGCGCAAACCAGGAGAATGCGGCATATCCCGCAGGCCTCTGTGCGGAGCGTACCGCCATGTTCGCCGCCAGCGCCAACTACCCTGACGTGCCGTTCGACACCCTGGCAATCGTTGCGGAGGATTCCAACGGCCTGTGCGACGAGCCGGCAACGCCCTGCGGCAACTGCCGTCAGGTGATGGCGGAGTATCAGTCCAAGTACGGCAGGCCGCTGAAGATCATCCTTCTGGGCCGCCGCAAAGTGCTCAAGTTCTCGAAAGTTGACGACATTCTTCCGTTCATTTTCGACAGCCTCAAGGTGTGAAAGAATTCGAGATAGCGAAAAAAATCGGCAAAGAGCTCACAGAGGGGGAGCTCCGCGAAGCTGCGGCCAAGGCGCTGGGCGTGAGGCCGGAGAAGGTGGGGCATGTGGAGGTTGTGCGAAGGAGCGTGGACGCCAGGACGGATATATTATATAGGTATCGTGTTCAGGCGTTCAGGGAGGGGGAGCCGTATGAGCCGTTCAAGTTGCAGGAGTTCCGGGATGTGCACGGCGCAAAGCCGGTAATCATCATCGGAGCGGGCCCTGCGGGGCTTTTCGCGGCGGTGAAGCTGTTGCAGCTGGGCCTCAAGCCCGTGATTCTGGAGCGCGGCAAGGACGTTCATCGGCGTAAGGCCGATATGGCCAGGCTGTCGGTGGAAGGCGTCATCGACCCGGATTCAAACTATTGCTACGGTGAGGGCGGTGCCGGCGCATTTTCCGACGGAAAGCTGTTCACGCGATCTTCGAAGCGGGGCGATATCCGCGAGGTGCTCCACGGCCTGGTTGCATTTGGGGCCGATCCTGACATTCTGGTCGATGCCCACCCGCACCTTGGCACTGACAGGTTGCCGGCCATCGTGGAGAACATCAGGCTCTGCGTGGAGGAGCACGGGGGAGAGTATCATTTCGATTCCCGAGTGACCGATATCCGGCAGGCCGATGGCGGCTTCGAAGTTCTCGCCGGCGGGGAGGTGTACCGCGCTGCCAAAGTGATACTGGCCAGCGGTCATTCAGCCCGCGACATATATGAATTGTTCCAGAGCCGCGGCTGGGCGCTGCAGGCCAAGGGCTTCGCCATGGGCGTGCGCGTGGAGCATCCGCAGTGGCTGATTAACCAGATACGATATCACGGCAAGTATCAGCCGTTTATGCCCACGGCGGAGTATTCCTTTGTGCAGCAGGTCGATGGAAGGGGAGTGTTCTCCTTCTGCATGTGCCCCGGCGGCATCCTGGTGCCCTCTTCCACGGAGGACGGTGCAGTGGTGCTGAACGGCATGTCCAACAGCGCGCGCAACTCCAAATGGGCCAACGCCGGGGTTGTGGTTCAGATAGAACCTGAGGATGTTCCGGGCGACGGCCCGTTCCACCTTATGGATTTCCAACAGGCAGTGGAGCGCAAGATGTTTGAGTGGGTCTCCGCGAACGGTGGCAGGCATCCGCTCCAGGCTCCTGCCCAGCGCATGAAGGACTTCTGCAGGGGAATAGTGTCCAGGGACCTGCCAAAGACATCTTACCATCCCGGGGCGCTGTCATCGCCCCTGCACGAGTTGTTACCGGAACACGTTGCTTTGCGTTTGCGCCGTGCCTTCCCCCAGGTGGACCGCCAAATGCACGGCTATTACACTAACGACGCGCTGCTTCTTGGCGTTGAATCCCGCACATCGTCCCCCATACGCCTCCCTCGCGATCCGGAAACCCTGGAGCACATCGACGTCCCCGGCCTCTACCCCTGCGGCGAAGGCGCCGGCTACGCCGGTGGCATAGTCTCATCGGCCCTCGACGGCATCAACTGCGCCGTCCAGTGCGCCCAGACCATATGAAAGTAGTCGTCGCCCCGGATTCGTATAAGGAATGCCTCTCGTCAAGGGAGGTGGCCGCTGCCATCGGCAGGGCGCTGCGCA
>JAGAAY010000105.1 GCA_017615065.1 Bacteroidales bacterium
CCACGCGTGAGATGGTGCTGATATCGAAGCCGGTTTTTTCTGCGATGTCTTTGAGCACCATGGGCTTCAGGGAGGATTCGTCGCCGTCCTTGAAGTACTCTTCCTGATACTCGATGATTGCCCTCATGGTGCTTTCCAGAGTGTTCTGGCGCTGGCGGAGAGCTTCGATGAACCACTTGGCGGAATCCAGTTTCTGTTTTACGAAGATTGCGGCCTCCTTCTGGGCGCGGTCCTGCGTGTATTTGCCGTTCTCCATGATTTCCGCGTACTTATGGTTCACGTGGAGCTCCGGGATGGAGAAACGAGGCATCGACAGAAGGAGCCTGCCGTTCTCGTAGTCCAGCTGGAAGTCAGGGATGATCTGCTGGGCCTGGTCCGAGTAGCTGTCATCAATCTGGCCGCCGGGAGAGGGATTGAGCTTGCGGATTTCTTCCATCGCCGCCTTGAGTTCATCGGCCGATAGATGATACCGGTTCATAATCTTCTGGAAGTGGCGGTTCTTGAAGTCGTCGAAGCTGTCTTTGAGGATGCGGAGCGCGACTTTTACGTTCTGGCTCTGCTTTTTGTCCTCGAGCTGGATGATAAGGCATTCGCGCAGATCGCGTGCACCGACTCCGGAGGGCTCGAACTGCTGGATTATCTGCAGCATGGCCTCCACTTCCTCAGGGTTGCTTTCCACGTTGGCGCGGAAGGCAAGGTCGTCCACCAGGGCCTCAATATCCCTGCGGAGATAACCGTCATCGTCCAGTGAGCCGATGATGAATGACGCTACTGTGCGCTGGTGCTCGGTGAGATGGCGGTACCCGAGCTGCTCCATGAGGCTTTGCGTGAAGCTCTGCTTTACTGAGAAGGTATTGTATTCCGGCCGGGGATCCTTGCCCCAGTTGTTGATGCTGCGGTTGTAGTAGGGAGTGGGGTCGTCGTCCTGATAGGCGGTGTAGTTCTCTTCCATGGAGCCACCGCTGTTCTCGCGGTCTTCCATTTCGGAAATGGACATGTCCTTGGGGCCGTCGTCATCGCCGCCGGAAGGGGCGGTGTCGTCAAGCACGGGATTGTCGTTCATCACCTCACGCACATGCTGCTCCAGGGCCTGCACCGGCATCTCGATCAGCTTTATCGTCTGAATCTGAAGCGGTGAGAGCTTCTGCTGAAGCTTCTGTTCCAGTCCCTGCTTGATATCCATGGCTTATCTGGCGTAATTGATGTTCTGCCTCATTATCATGGCCGTGGGATATATGGCCTTCACTTGATTGAAAGTGCGCATTGCATCGTGCCTGGTGCGGAAATCTCCCAGGAAGACTATGAAGTTGGGGCTGTCGAAACTCTGATATACACCCATCCTGGGATATGCCTTCTTGAGGGCGTGGGCCACCTGAAGCGACTTGTTGCGGGCATTCTGGCCGCTCTCGAAAAACACCCTGATCCTGTATCCGGCCATGGGCTTGGATGCGTTGGAGTGCACATACTTCGCAAATGCTTCCTTGAGAGCCTCCGGCTGCATGATGGTAACTCCCGGGCCGATGACGGTGAGGATGTCCTTGCCCAGAAGATCCGTGTCCACCACGGTGGAGAGGGTGTTCAGGGAATCTGAACCCTCCTGGATTTCCACTATTTCCTGGGCTTTCAGCGATATCCCGCCGCCGATGACCAGGGCCAGAGCCAGAATAAGAAAACGTTTCATAACCTATTGGGTAAATTGCGAAAGGTCCAGATCCTTGAATGTGAGGGTGGTTCCCTTTCCGTTTTTCAGTTTTACATGCAAATTCGCGTTCGCCGTGAATCCCGCGAGCGACGGAGTGCGCCTGCTCACTTTCACCAGGACGTCCAGATACGACACGCCCTCCGCCAGTGTAACGGTGCAGGGCACTTCGTACACCTGGATACTCCTGCGCTGTACCGGCACCTCGCCGGCATCGACATAAACAAGGGGCTGGCCGTCACACATTATCACGCCGTCCAGGCTGGTTACGGTGAACGAGATGGAGGGATTGTCCACACCCAGAAGGAGCACGCCGCTGAGCGCATTTACCGAAGACGGGACCACGTACTTGATTCCGAAGGAACTGATGTCCAGGTCCTTGATCTTGGTAAGATAGCAGCTGCTCACGCTTGCGGCCACAACGGCCACAAGCACCAACCTCTGCAGTATGTGCAATATTCTCTTCATCTTGATTTACAAAGATAGTCTTTTTTTCCTTAATGTGAAAATCCCGTGCCATGGTTTCGACTGCTCCTTGCAAATGAGCGACGGATTCATTATATTTGCATGATATATTTTTTTACGCAATGGCTAAAAGAGAAATCAAGTTTTCCCTGGTGTACAGGGACATGTGGCAGAGCTCCGGAAGGTATCAACCCCGCGTGGACCAGTTGGTGAGGGTGGCGCCTGCCATCGTGGATATGGGATGTTTCGACCGGGTGGAAACCAACGGCGGCGCCTTCGAGCAGGTGAATCTGCTGTATGGCGAGAATCCCAACGTGTCGGTTCGTAAATGGACGGCTCCCCTCCGCAAGGCGGGCATCCAGACACATATGCTTGAACGGGGCCTTAACGGTATCCGCATGTATCCCGTTCCCGCAGACGTGCGCGAACTCATGTTCAAGGTGAAGAAGAAGCAAGGCACAGATATCGCCCGTTCCTTCTGCGGCCTCAACGACCACCGCACCCTCAAGCTTTCCATCGAATATGCAAAGAAAGCCGGCATGATATCCCAGGCCGCCCTGTCAATTACCCACTCCCCGGTGCACACCGTTGAGTATTATCTCAACCTGGTGGACAAACTGGTGGAGTACGGCACCGAGGAAATCTGCCTCAAGGATATGGCCGGAGTGGGCCGTCCCACCGAGCTGGGCCAGATCGTGGCCGGCATCAAGAAGGCCCATCCGGAAATCAAAGTCCAGTACCATGGCCACACAGGCCCCGGCTTCTCTCCCGCCTCCATGCTGGAAGTGGCCCGTGCCGGCGCCGACTATCTGGACTGTGCCGTCGAACCTCTTTCCTGGGGAAAGGTCCATCCCGACGTGATCACCCTCCAGCAGATGATGAAGGCCGATGGATTCCTGGTCAAGGACATCAACATGGATGCATACATGGAGGTGCGCCGCCTCACGCAGGAGTTTATCGACGATTTCCTTGGCTACTGGATTCTCCCGTCCAACTCCAAGATGACTTCCCTGCTGGTGGGCTGCGGCCTTCCCGGCGGCATGATGGGTTCCATGATGGCCGATCTGAGGGGCTTCCAGGGCGCAATCAACGCCGCCCAGCGTGCCCACGGCCAGCCTGAAATGAGCCTCGACACCCTTATGGTGAAACTCTTCGAGGAAGTGGAATATGTATGGCCCCGCCTGGGTTACCCTCCGCTCGTGACCCCGTTCAGCCAGTATGTGAAGAACACCGCCCTCATGAATCTGTTCAACATGCTCAATGACAAGCCCCGCTGGACCACCATCGACAAGGATACCTGGGGCATGATCCTGGGCAAGATGGGCAAACTCCCCGGCGAACTTGATCCGGAGATCGTGGCTCTGGCCAAGGAGAAGGGAATGGAGTTCTACACAGGCAACCCTCAGGATATGTATCCGGACGAACTTCCCAAGTTCCGTCAGATGATGAAGGACGAAGGCTGGGACTTCGGCGAGGACGACGAGGAACTGCTGAACATGGCAATGTTCGAGCGCCAGTATCGCGACTATCGCAGCGGCATCGCCAAGGAGCGCTTCAACAAAGACCTTGAAGAAATGAAGGCCAAGGCCGGCGCCCCCATCGTGGTTAAGAGGCCCGTCGTGGAAATGCCCAAGTTCGATATCGACGCCCTTGTGGCCAAGTATCCCAAGGCAACGCCCGTCCAGGCTCCCGCAAAGGGCCAGATGCTCTGGCAGATTGATGTAGACAACGTCTCCACCGCCCCCGCAGTAGGCACCGCCTTCAAGGCAGGCGAAAACGTGGGCTATGTCCAGACGCGCTACGGCATGGAAGAAATGCCCGCCGCCGTTGACGGCCGCATTGTTGCGGTAACCGCCCAACAGGGCGCCAATGTCGAGAAGGGCGAGATCGTCGCTTTAATGCAATAAAAATCAGAGGGTTCTGTCTCCAGACTACGGACCTGAAGGTCCTATCCCTCCCAAGCAAGCTTGGGCCCCTCCCATTCACAAGGCCATGGGCGGCCATGGTCTGGAAGACAGAACCCTCTGATTTTTATTAACATTATAAAGAAAAGTTATTAAAAAACAGAAAAAGACATAAAAAACATAAAAATCTGCAGGTCTAACGGGGTGCCGGGGCCTGCAGTTTTGTTTTTATGTTATAACTTTCGGGTATGAAGATGATGGATTTATACCCGGATGAGAGGCCTCGGGAGAAGATGATGAAGCGGGGGCCGGAGGCGCTGAGCTCTGCGGAACTCCTTGCTATACTTTTGCGCACGGGTACGCGCGGGAAGAATGCCGTGGATATAGGGCAGGAGCTGCTGGCGCTGTGCGACGGGAAAATATCGGCACTCTGGTCCAAGAGCCTGGACGAGATCGTGAGGTTTCCCGGGGTGGGGCCGGCCAAGGCGGTTTCGATTGCGGCGGCGATGGAGCTGGGCCGGAGGGCGTTTGCCGAGGCGTACAGTCCAGGGCCGACGATAACTACGCCGATGCAGGTGTACGAGGCGCTGCTGCCGCGGATCAAGGGGCTGGACCATGAGCAATGCTGGCTGCTTATGCTTGACCGCAGCGGCCGCAACATCGGCCTGGAAAGAATCACTTCAGGGGGCGGGAGTGCCACCATCATCGATACAAGGCAAATCATGAAGAGGGCGCTGGACAGGCAGGCATCGGCAATAATTATCGTCCATAACCATCCCTGCGGCGATTGCATGCCCTCAAAGGCCGACATCGAAGAGACAAGGCGGCTTCAGATTGCGGCCAAGGCATTCAATATCAGCCTCCTGGACCATGTAGTGATTGCCGATGACGGATTTTTCTCCTTCACGGAGGACGGGGCCTTCGACCGCTCCGGCAGGAAAATTCTTTGATTCTCCCGGAAAATGACTATATTTGTTATCGGAACAATAACAATCCTTAGCCATGAAAGTCGTCAACCTTGGTGAGCACAATTCCGTGCTCAATAATTTCATCGCCGAAATGCGTGACATACGCATCCAGAAGGACAGCCTGCGCTTCAGGGAGAACCTGGAAAGAGTGGGTGAGATTTTCGCCTACGAGATCTCCAAAGGCCTGGACTATTCCGAGAAAAAGGTTACGACTCCGCTGGGCATAGCGGAAGTGTCCACATGCGACAGCCAGGTGGTGCTCGCAACCATCCTGCGTGCCGGCCTGCCTCTGCATCGGGGTATGCTAAACTTCTTTGACAAGGCCGGTTCCGCCTTCCTTGCAGTGTTCCGCAAGTATGGCAAAGGAGACTGGTTCGACATCCATGTGGACTACTGCACTACAACCGCAATCGAAGGCAGGCAGTTAATCTTGGCGGATACCATGATAGCCAGCGGCGCCTCCGTTGAAGTGGTGCTGCGCAAACTCCGCGAAGAAGGCGGCGAACCCGCCCACATCCACATCGCAGCCCCCATCGCCAGCCGCTACGCCGTAGACTACCTCGGCCAGCGCCTCGACGACAGCGTCACCCTCTGGGTAGCCGCCATCGACGAGGAACTCACCGGCCATAGCTACATCGTCCCCGGCCTCGGCGACGCCGGCGATCTTGCCTTTGGCGACAAGATGTAAAGAACAAGCATGGATTACGACGAAATAAAACTTGAACCGCTGCGATTTCTGCCGGACAGGGTGGAAATGCCATGGGGCAGCGCGGAATATGTATTGGCCGATCTGGGCTTCGTGGATTCCCTTGCGGCGGAGGGGCTTCTGGGCGGCAACAGCATAAGCGATCTGATGGAAACGTATCTGGAGCGCATCTCCGGGGAAAACTCATTTGACGCTTATGGCACCCAGTTCCCCGTGATGGTGAAGCGCCTGGACGTGAAAGGGCGCACCTCCCTGCATGTGAATGCCGATGACGTAACCGCCCTGGAGCGCTATGACTCTCTTGGGAAAACCGCCCTCTGGTATGTCCTGGATGCCGATAAAGACTCGCGCCTGTACCTTGGCTTCCGCCGCGACGTATCCGCCGCGGAGTTCTACGAAAAGTGCAGTTCGGGCGATGTGGAAAGTCTTCTGCGGGAAGTTAAGCCGCACCCCGGGCAGGTGTTCCTCATTCCTCCCGGAACTGTTCACGCCGCACAGAACGTGAAGCTTCTGGAAATAGCCGAAGCTTCGGAGCTGTGGTTCCGCCTCTATGAGTGGGAGCCGTCGGACAGGGAAATCCACCTGGAGGAGGCCTTCGACATCATCGACTTCCATGCTGCCGGCTCTTTGGAAACCCAATTCCCCGTTCATGTACCCCAGATGAGGGTGCGCAAACTGGACATCACCGTTCCGTCGGGCGTGGAAGCCCCGGACGGCGACAGTTTCCGCCTGTACGTCTGCATCAAGGGCGCACTGGATGTGGACGGCTGCAAAGTGTCCGATGGCGGCGCGGTCCTGGTTCCTGCCGATGTCATGTCCTGGCACCTCACACCCGGTGCCGATGGTGCCGAGGTTCTGGAAGTAACGGTTGACAAGATTCCGGAGGAACAGCCATGGACGACTGCAGAATAGACAAATACCTCTGGGCCATAAGGGCCTTCAAAACCCGCAGCGACGCCACGGAAGCCTGCAAGGGCGGCCGCGTGAAGGTGGGTAACGTGAACGCGAAACCCTCACGGGCAGTATCCGCCGGGGATGTAATTCAGATTCGCAAAGGTGCCGTGATGTACACCTACAAGGTGGTCCGTCCGGTGGAGAACCGCGTGGGCGCCAAACTGGTTCCGGACTTCGCCGAAAACCTCACCCCTGAATCCGAACTCCAGAAACTCCGCGCCCCCGTGGAGACCTTCTTCATCACCCGTGACCGCGGCGCCGGCCGCCCTACTAAAAAGGATCGCCGCGAGATCGAACAGATGTGGGATGCAATAGACTTTTCAGCCGACGATGATTGATTTGAAGAAGAGGGTATATTCCCAAAACTACGGACCTGAAGGTCCTATCCCTCCCATAAATGGGCCCCTCCCGTTCACATGGCCACGGGCGGCCATGGTTTTGGAGAATATACCCTCTTCTTCTATAAATCAATCATCAACCAAACAGTTATGAAAAAAGTATATATCGAGACATACGGGTGCCAGATGAACGTGAATGACACGGAGGTCATTTTCGCGATACTGGGGAAGGCGGGGTACGCCAGGACGGAGAGTATGGAGGAGGCCGATCTGATTATGGCCAATACCTGCTCGGTGAGAGATAATGCGGAGCAGCGTATCTGGGGGCGTATCGAGCAGTTCAATGTTCAGCGCAAAAAGCGCCCCGGCACTCTTGTGGGCATCGTGGGATGTATGGCAGAGCGCCTGAAGGACGCCCTTCTGGAAACCCACAAGGTGGATTTGGTGGTGGGCCCGGACGCCTATCGTTCGCTGCCACGCCTGCTGGAGGCCATTTCGCCGGACAGCCCGCAGATTGACGTGTTGCTTTCCCGCGATGAAACCTATGCCGATATCACTCCCGTGCGCACAGACCGCAATGGGGTATCGGCCTTCATCTCCATCATGCGCGGCTGCAACAACGTATGCTCGTACTGCGTTGTGCCTTACACCCGTGGGGTGGAGCGCTCCAGGGATGCGCATTCCATCGTGCGCGAGGCCTGCGACGTGTTCCGGCGTGGCTACAAGGAGGTTACCCTTCTGGGCCAGAACGTGGACAGCTACCTGTGGAAGAGTGCCGATGAAACCGTGAACTTCGCCGCCCTTCTTAGGATGGTGGCCGAAATCGACCCTTCACTGCGCGTGCGGTTCTCCACTTCCCACCCCAAAGACATCTCCGACGAGGTTATCGAGACCATGGCGGCATACCCCAATATCTGCAAGCACATCCACCTTCCCGTGCAGAGCGGCAGCACGCGTCTTCTGGAAAAGATGCGCCGCAAGTACAGCCGTGAGTGGTATCTGGAGCGTGTCGCGAAAATCCGCAGCATTATCCCGGACTGCGGCCTCACCACGGATGTGATTGCGGGATTCTGCTCGGAAACCGAGGAAGATCATCGTGACACCCTTTCGCTCATGGATGAAGTGGGCTTCGACTGGGCCTTCATGTTCGCCTACTCTGAGCGCCCCGGCACCCTTGCCGCCCGCAACTATCCGGACGATGTGACACCGGAAGTTAAAACGCGCCGCCTTAACGAAATCATCGAGCTCCAGAACCGCAAAGGCCTGGAGAGCTATCGCCGCGACATCGGCAAAGAACTGGAAGTCCTGGTGGAAGGCACCTCCAAACGCGACCCCGGCCAGCTCTGCGGCCGTGCCTCCAGCAATAAAATGTGCGTTTTCCCCGCAGGAAACCTCAAAGTAGGCGATTACGCCCGTGTCCGCGTCATTGACGCCACCAGCGCTACGCTAATCTGCGTATTGGCGTGAAATACATTTCACTGATAATCAGTAACTTACAGATTTCTAGTCCGGCTGCGAGCCGGACTAGTTTTGTATAAGTAAGTGATTCACAATAAGTTCTATTTCACGGTCTTAAATCCGTAACCACATACGAGGAGGGGAGGCCTGCGGTGACGAAGGTGAAGGCCGACAGGTCGGAGGGGTCGGAGAAGCGGACGGTGGAGAGGACGAAGCGGACGGTGGTGTCGTCGTCAAGGGCGATGGTGAGGTCCAGGGAGTCGGAGCCTTCGCGGTTCACCTTGATTTTATCCATGAAACTGCGGTAGGAACTGATCAGGAGGGCGGGGTTGGTGAAGACATCGTCGTTTGCAACTTCGTCGATGACAACTTCCTTGGCTTTCTCGTCAACCATCCAGAGGGTTTTTCCGTCGCTGTAGCTCTTCAGGCCCAAACCGGAGACAACAAAGCAGTTGCCCTGGGCGGTAACGGAGCCGCGGGTGACTTCGGACATGCCTTTGCCCTGATCCAGGCTGTATACATAATCGAATGTCACACGCTTTCCGGCGGCTTTATCAAGAAGCGCAATGCCTCGCCCCTGTGCAAAGCAAAGGAGCGGAACTAGCGATAAAAGGATGCAGAGAATTCTTTTCATACCCGTTACTTCTCCAAGAAGTGGGCCAGAATGGTGTCCAGTTCGTTGAAATCACGCACAAGCACCTCACGGGGCTTGGAACCGTTTTGCGGCCCCACGATTCCGGCCGCCTCCAGCTGGTCCATAACACGGCCTGCCTTAGCGTAGCCCATGCCCAGACGGCGCTGGAGATCGGAGGTTGAACCCCTCTGTGTGGAAACAATCAGCCGCGCGGCTTCCTCGAAGCGTTCGTCAAGGGCCTTCATGTCCACCATGCCGCCACCGCCTTCGTCGCCCTCTTCGGGTGCAGGTTCCGGCAAATAGAACGGAGTGTTGTATGATTTCTGGTAACCCCGCTGGTCTCCCACGAAGGAAGTGAGGTTCACAATTTCGTCATTGTCGATGAAGGCGCACTGCAGCCTTTCCATGTTAACGCCGCTGTAGAAGAGCATGTCTCCACGGCCGATGAGTTTCTCCGCGCCAGGCTGGTCCAGGATAGTGGAGGAGTCGATGCGGGAAGTGACGCGGAAGGCAATACGCATGGGGAAGTTTGCCTTGATAAGACCGGTGATAACGTCCACTGTAGGGCGCTGTGTGGCCAGAATCACGTGCAAGCCTGCCGCACGTCCCTTCTGGGCCAGACGGATGACCGATGTGGTGATGCTGCGGGCAGTAGCCTTGGATTCCGGGCCTGCGCCTACCGACATCGTAAGATCGGCATACTCATCAATGACAACTACTATATAAGGAAGGAAGCGGTGGCCCTCCATGGGGTTGAGCTTGCGGTCCAGGAACTTGTCGTTGTATGCGCTGATCTTGTTAACCACCGCCTTGTTGAGCAGTTCGTAGCGGGAATCCATTTCCACGCACAGGGACTGCAGGACTGCCGCGGCGCTCTTGGCGTTCTTGACGATGGCCATATCCTTCTCCTCTTCCTCATTCGCAGCCGTGGGCAGCACCGCAAGATAGTGGTTGATGAGCCTGCTGTAGGCCGAGAATTCCACCATCTTGGGGTCGATGAAGACGAACTTGAGCTCCGAGGGGTGCTTGGCGTACAGCAGCGACGAGACGATGACGTTGAGGCCCACCGACTTACCCTGCTTGGTGGCGCCGGCCACAAGCACGTGGGGAGCATCGGCAAGGTCAAACACCTTGACTTTCTGCGAGATGGTATATCCCAGAGCCACAGGGAGTTCCGCCTTGCTGTTGCGGAAGGCATCGTCGTTGAGAAGCTGCTTGAGCGGCACGATGGACGGGGAGTCGTTGGCGACTTCGATGCCCACCGAATCCGACAGGGTGACAATACGCACGCCCCTGGCATTGAGCGAGATGGCGATGTCGTCCTGGAGCTGTTTAATGGCCGATATCTTAACGCCCGGGGCCGGATACACCTTATAAAGCGTAACGGTGGGGCCCACGATGGCGGTAACGTCCTTTACCTGGATCTTGTAGTTGGAAAGGGTGACGCGGATCTTGTTGTTGTTGCGGATGAGCTCCTCCTGCGAAACATCGTGACGTGACGATGCATAGTCTCCCAGAAGGCTCAGGGGCGGGAATTTGAAGCGGGGGAGGCCGCCGTTGTCCGGGTCCAGGCGGTTGTCGATCCTGGGCAGGGGCTGCTTGACCTTCTGGTCCAGGGTATCGTCGGTTTGTACTGTGAGGCTGCCCCCGTCCTCCACCGCCTCCGGCTGGTCCGGGGTGGATTCCTGGGTGAGGGTTTTGACTGGAGTCACCGGCTCGACCGGCGCCACGGGTATAACCGGCGGAACTATTTCTTCCGGCTCATCCTCCTCAATCTCATTCTCGAACGGCTCGTCGTACGGGTCATCGGCAGGATCCTCTTTCTTTTCGCGTTTCTGCCCGGTGAGAAGGTCGGAGAAGCGACGGCTCATGCAGAAGAACCACAGCACGGTGAAGAGGACCAGCAGGAAACCGGTCATCCACACGCCTACAAGGCTCATCATCCAGTTTACGACGGAGATGCCGGCGCTTCCGCCAAGGCCGCTCTGGAATACTGTATCGGCCCCTATGAACGAACCGGTGAAACCGCAAAGCCACGAAAGCAGGAATGTTGCGCTGAGGCAGCCGGACAGCCACTTCAAAATGCGCAGCGACTGAGCTTTCTTCAAAAGCAGCCATGCCGATGCCACCCACATGAGCAGCAGCAGGGGAATCACACCCAGGCCGAAGCTCTTGTGAACCAGAAAATCGGCCCAGCGTGCGCCCAGCGACGCTCCGTGGTTGCTTACCTCCGTGCCGGCCTTTACGCCGGAAGCCAGCGATGATGCATCCAGCTTCCAGGTAAAGAAGTAGGATATCACGGAGATGGTTGTGAATACCGCAATGGCAACCACAAGCGCACCGATTACGAAGCGTATGCGGGCCCTGCGGCCCTCGTCCATATTTTTCCAGAATGCAGGCATCGCTTACTTCTTTCCCTTTTTGCGGTGATACTTGCCCTTCTTGAACTGGTTGCCTGTATTGAGACCGGGACGCGCAAATGTCTGGTCCTGGGCGATTTTGCCCAACTCAAGTCCTTCCGGCACTTTTACCCGGCCGCCGGAGAGGCGGTGGATATCCTCGAAGATGGTTTCATCGGCCACGGTATCCTTGTTCCAGATGAGGTACTGCTGCCTCATGTAGATGGCAAGGGAGCGGATCATGGCGGTTTTTATCTCGCCTTCCGGCTCTGTGGCGATAAGATCGATGATGCTTTCGATATTGCGTCCGTAATGGCGTGCCTTGATGGGCCTGGTATTGAGGGGAATCCTCTCCGGAGGCACTGCGGAGGCCTCGGGAAGGGGAGCGGGGTAGGGGGAGTCGATGTCAAGGTCGTACCCGGCGATCATATAGAGGTGATCCCAGAGCTTCTGCTCGTAGTTCTCCTGCTGATGCACCTGCGGATTAAGGCTTTCCATAACCTTGACCACGGCGCGGGCCTGCTCGCTGCGCTTTGCCTTGTCCGGAATCTCCTTCACCTGCTCCACCATCTTGAGCACATTCCTGCCATACTCCGGCATCGTGAGCTTTTCCACCTCGGTGTTGTAGTATAATTTTATGCTGTGTTCGCTTGCTTCCATAAGAAGTGCAATTTTAGATAGTCTGCAAATATAATCAATTTTTCACAATCTCGTCGTCTTCATCCTCGCGTATATACCATATAAAAGTACGTACCGGGGAATAGCCCATTTCGCGGAAGAGGCGCGCGTAGCGGCCGAGCTGGCGCTGGTATCGGTCCTGGACGGCGCCGAATTTATAGTCGACTATATCCACCGAGCCGTCGCTCCGTACAACCACCCTGTCCGGCCTTGAAAGCGAGCCTCCGGGGGCCAGGATGGCCGATTCGTTGAGGATCCGTGCCGATGCGTCCGAGAACCAGCCGTACTGCTTCACTCCATCCAGTTCGCCCGTGAGGAACTCCAGGGTGCCGTCGCGGTCCGATGCCTCCAGTTCGCCGCTCATGACCGCGGCATCCACTGCGTGCGGCAGATCTTCCGGGACGATGACGCCGGAGAGAATCCTGTGCAGCACCAGGCCCCTGCGACGGGCCGATGCATGCGCGCCAACACTGCCGTCCGGGCCGAAGTAGTCGTAGGCATCGGCACTGAAACGGAGGCGGCCGCGCTCGGTGGGCGGTGTGTCGTCATCGGCCTCCACTGAAGGATTGAGGGGCCAGGACGGATAGCCGGGGAAGACAGGCGTTTCTTCCGACTTTTCGCGCATTAGGGAACCTAAATCGTATGGCTCGCCGCGCATATAGCTTTCGCCTCCCGTGAACGAGTACAGGATGTGGCCGAAATTCTTCCATTTGGCGGGCTCCTCCTCCTTGCCGGGGCAAAGGGAGATTATCTTGAGCCCGTATTTGGGCCTTGTGAGTGCTACGTAGAATACGTTGATATTGTCTACGAGCTGAAGATGCCGCTCCCGCTCATACTGTGCGCTGAACAGGCTTTCCTTTGCGGCTTCTCCCAGGAATACAGGGAAGATGCCTTTGGCGCTTTCTTCCAGAGGGGTGCCCTCCACGGCCGGTTTGCACCAGTAGTCGGAGCCCTTGTAAAGCGTAACTTTTTCCGCGTACGGGAATATCACATAGGGGAATTCCAGGCCTTTAGCCTTGTGAACGGTCATAATGCGCACGGCCTCGCCGCTGTCCGGCGATGCAATCTTGGGCGATGCTTCTTCCCAGTCGCGCAGGAAGCCCGCAAGGTTGTTTCCGTTCAGTGAAACCCAGTCCTGGATGTAGTCCATGAACGACTGGATGTACGGAATCTCGGCCTCGAAAGCTGCCGGATTGGCATCCCTCAGGTCCCTGAGAATCTCCTCCGCAAGGTCTGTGAGCGAGTGATAGCTGTCCGGGATGTCCACGTTCATGCTGGTTGCCAGGAAGGAGTTCACCTTGTTCTTGCCTGCCGATATGGGGGAGTCCACCAGCGACAGCTGTGACACGGCCCGGCGCACGGTGACCGATGTTTTGACGAAGAGGGAATCGTCCGATACCACCGGGATGTTCTCCTGGACAAGGCGGGCGGCGATGGCGCTGCCGTCGTCGTTGTTGCGCACCAGCACGGCGATGTCGCTAAGGTGACAGTTCAGTTCGCGAATCGTGCCCACGATTTCATCCATTTCGGCATCGGCATCATCGCAGAACACTATATCCACGCTGCCGGGAGCCGGATCCCTGAACTTTGCTGTCTGCTGCACATCGGCATATACGCTGGAGAGACTCTCCGGCCCTTCAATTCCAAAGACCCGGTCCAGCCCCTCCGCGGCGTATTTGAAGAACTCGTAGTTGAATTCCACTATTTCGTGGCAGGTGCGGTGGTTTTCCTTGAGGCTGCGCACGCTGCTTCGCGGGAACGACTGCTGCACACCGCTGCCAAGGAGGTTCCAGTCCGAGCCTCTCCAGCGGTAGATGCTCTGCTTGACATCGCCCACGATGAGATTCTCCGCTCCGGCCGCCTCCGAATTCTCCAGCAGAGGATGGAAATTGTCCCACTGGATGTCGGATGTGTCCTGGAATTCGTCCAGGAGGAAGCTGTCGTAGCGCGTGCCGGTTTTCTCGTAAATGAACGGGGTGTCTGTTCCGTCGATGATGCCTTTCAATATTGAATTGGAATCGTCGATGGAAAGGATATTCTTCTCCTGCTGAATCTCCGCAAAGGCTTTGCGCAGTTCCCCGGCAACGCCAAGGCTATATAGCTGCTTATGGATTATGCGCGCGGTATTGTATATACGGTACGGCTGTCCGAAAAGCTCCAGGAACGCATTCAGAGGGCTATCCAGGATGCCTTCGCACTGCAGGCGCAGCGATTCCTTGGTCTTTGAAAACCACTGGGATGAGTCAGAGGCATTCCGCACAAACGCCGGAGTGAGCGGCTTCTCAACGGGCGCGGGCTCGTGGTAATTGTAGAGAGCTTTGAGGAATCCGCGATTGGTGTCTTCGGGAGCCACGCCGCATTCTTTAAGGCAGTCCAGAACGGCCTGGGCCGCCTGAGGAACCTGCTCCTCAAAGGCCTTGATATCCTTCTCCAGTGATGTTCGCAGAGTCCGCAGATTCTCCTTCGTCCACAACTTATCCTCGTTCATCCCGTAGCGTTCCGCGGCCTGGGTGTAATCCTCGCTCCGCAGGCTCATGGCTATCTTGCGCAGGCTGTCGTCCAGACGGAACTTGGAGCTGCGTTGCAGATTCTCCTTCACGCCCCCCACAAGCCAGTCAACAACGTCTTTGTTCTCGGGCGTGAGCGAACTCAGAACACGGTCTACACTCTCCTCCACCAGCGCCTCCCTGTCCAGGCTGACCTGATATGCGCTGAACTGTCCGATCTCACGCGAAAAAGCGCGGAGCGTCTGCTGGAAGAAGCGGTCGATGGTAGAAACCGCAAATGCGGAATAGTCGTGGAGGATGCCGTACAGCTGCTGCTGGCATCGTTTCTTAAGATCCGCGGCGCTGGAGCACAGCTTTTCCTCCATGAAATACTTGAAGTACGGCGACTTCTCCGGCTCCCTGGAAAGTCTGTACAGTTCATCCAGGATGCGCCGTTTCATCTCGTCGGTGGCCTTGTTGGTGAAGGTTACGGCGAGGATATGCCTGTATGCAGCGGCATCGCTGCTCTTAAGCAGCAGTTTGATGTATTCGCGGGCCAGGGTGTATGTCTTGCCGCTTCCGGCCGAAGCTTTCACTATCTGTATCATCGGCCGCAAATGTTTTTGAAGTCACACCACTGGCAGGTTTCCGTTTCCTCAGTGCGCCTGAAGGGACGGGAAACGTCCACCATTCCGTCCAGCATCCCCACAAGCCTCTCTTGTGTCAGCCGCAGAAACTCCCGGCTCTGGAATCGGTCTTCCAGAGGCTCCGTGTACAGCCGCGTTGTGGAGTATATGGAATTCACAAGGGTATTGCCATTGATCTCAGCGTCGCGAGTGGCAAACAAGCCGTACAGGAACAGCTGGAGCGCAATGTCCGGCCTGCCCTTGTTGGATTCCCCGAACAGCTTTTCCACAACCTCTGCGGCATTTTCATCGCTTATGTCGATGTCTTTGTCCTCCACCTTGCCGGTTTTGTAATCGACAATCCTCACCTGCCCGGGAATGTAGGAATCAATCCTGTCCACATACCCGTGGAAGTTGAAGCCGTGGAAGCCCTCATACTTCATGTATTTTTCCAGGCCGATGATGCGGAAGCCCTCCGAGCCGGCATCGCGCAGCAGCTTGATGTCGTGCCTGAGCGCCTGGCGCACATAATCCAGGATTACCTCTTCCACAACCAGGTTGCGTCCGCTCACCTCGATGGTGTGCATCTCCTCCAGAATGTGGGCGCGGATGCGTTCCTTGACCGGTTTGACATCGGCAAGAAGGCTCTCCAGATATCCGGCATCGACAAGTTTTCTTCCGGAATAGAGGTCCTGCATTGTCTCGTGGAAGACGTTCCCCAGCATGTTGGCCGTGAGCGATTCCTCCACCTCGTCCTCCGGCTTGAGACCCTTGACGGTGGAATAGTAGAACTTGGCTTCGCAGGTGAGATAGTTCCTGAGGGCCGATGCCGACAGGTATTTCTCCCTTATCGCGGCCACATCGGCCTCTGTCTTTTCGATGGGCTTTTCGGGATCGGCCGGATGCATTTGCCCGGCGGCGGTTTCCCTTGTCATATGCACGTCGAAGTGGTACTTCAACTGCTTGATGTATCGGCTTTCCTCGCCGCTGCGGAGGCCTTCCGTGCGGCTGTCGTATACCAGCCACACCTTGGATGCCCTCTGGAGAAGGCGGTAGAAATAATACGCCCATACCGAATCCTGATACTCGTACGTGGGCAGGCCGAATCCTTTGCGAAGCTCCGGCGGGATGAAGGAGGACGATACGCTCTTGCGGGGGAAGACACCCTCGTTGCAGGAAAGGATTACAAGGTTGCTGAAGTCCAGGGCGCGGGTTTCCAGCGGGCCCATAATCTGGAGGCCCTGAAGGGGTTCGCCCTCAAAGGGAACGGATTCACCGTCCAGAATCTGGTCCAGGAGACGCAGCCATGTGGCGGGTTTAACGTCCATGGGGATGCCTGAGAGCACGTTTAGCACCATGCTCAGGCTCTTGGCGTAGTCCAGTTCCAGGAGCATGTCCGGGTAGTCCCGCAGGCTCCAGCCCAGAAAACTCACAATGTCCCTCAGATAGTCCTGCAGGGCCTTTATTTGCTGAGCATCCGCCGCTTTGGGGTCTGTGATCACGGGCTTGAACACAAGGTCCAGCAGGGGACCGCCGCGGAGGTCTTCCTGCGGGATATAGTACTTGGCGGCTTCCTTGGCGTGCTTTACGATTTCATCTTCCTCCGGTGTGAGCACGCGTTTGAATACGCTGCTGGACATCACTGCGCGAACGTCCCTGTGATAGAACCAGAGGCTCCCTTTGTACGGCCTCAGGTGCAGTTGCATCCCAGCCAGGGCCGATATCAGGGTATAAATGCCGCCGCCCTTTAGCGGGTTGCCCATGGTAACGTTGATGCTCTCCACTTCCGGGGGAATGGTGTTAAGCACGGGCATGAGCATGTTTTCGTCCGGAAGAACTACGGCGGTTTCTACAAGGTCCCCCGGAGTGCGCTGCTGCAGAATTCCAGGGAGGAGTTTGGCCTGCCCAACAGCCGAAGGCACACTTATTACGTGTATTTCCGGGTTGCTGCCGGCGGTGATGGGGAATGCCTGCGGGAAAGCCGCCAGATTCTCCTTCATAAAGAAGGACGATTTGTTTAGCGGGTGCTTTATCATCGGCGACACCCAGTCCCACACAAATACCGCAAGGCCTGCGTCCCGCATTCTGCCCAGCACGGCCTTTTCGCACTCGTTCAGGGCGTTGAGGCCCACGAATACGTATTTCTGCGTTTCCGGGAAGCGGGATTTGAGGATATCGGCAAGGGGAGTTTCACCCTTTATCTTCTCTGCGAGGTCCCGGTATACCATGCCTTCGTAGGCCAGGCCTTTTTGCCTTAATGCCTCACGGAAGCCTGTGTACAGCGGGTACAGGATGTTCCAGATTTGCAGGAAGCGGGATTTTACGCCCTCTCCTTCTATCTTTACGGTGAGCCGCCCGGAATTGTCCCTGAAATGCCTTAGGAAGTTGTCGATGGCGGCGCGCTGCCCCTCGCTAAGGTAGCTGTAGCTGTCATGGATGGCCTTGAGGTCCGCCACGTTGGCGAACAGGTCTTTGGCGTTAACCAGGTATTTGTCCACATCGTCGAAGTCCTGGATGAGGGTGTTGCCCCAGAAGATGAATTCATCCAGGGACTCCGCGTTGCGGTAGAGATCTTTATATATGGTATAGAGTTCCGTCAGGAGCTTCACGCGGTGGCTGGTGCCCACGCCGTAGACCTTGTAGAAAAAGTCGTTTATGGTGAGCATGCCGGGGGCGAGCACGGGTTTGCCCTGTATCTGCGCGCCAAGGTACTTCCTGAAGAACGACGCGCTGCGCCGGTTCGGGAAGATAAAGAGGGTATTTGCGATACCCTCCTTATAATAATGTGATGCTACCTGAAGTAGGAACGGATCCACTGCCTATTTTTCGAAGAATCTCTTGTACAGGCCAAGGAAGCCGGCACCGTGACGGGCTTCGTCCTTTGCCATTTCGTGAATGGAATCGTGGATTGCGTCGTAGCCCAGCTGCTTTGCGCGGGTGGCGATTGCCAGCTTGCCTTCGCATGCGCCGGCCTCTGCCTCGTAGCGCTTCTTGAGGTTGGTTTTGGTGTCCCACACAACCTCACCCAGCATTTCTGCAATGCGTGCGGCGTGATCTGCCTCCTCATAAGCATAGCGCTTGAAGGCATCTGCCACCTCCGGATAACCCTCGCGCTCCGCCTGACGGCTCATGGCAAGGTACATGCCCACCTCCGAGCACTCCCCGGTGAAATGATCGTGCAGACCGGCAAGCACCTCTGCATCCACACCCTTGGCAATGCCAAGCTCATGCTCGCAGGCCCACTTGCCATCTTCCTCTACAACTTCCTTGAAGGCTTTTGCCTTGGCGTGGCACACAGGGCATTCCTCCGGCGGATTCTCTCCTTCATAGACATATCCGCAAACAAGGCATCTGAATTTCTTTTTCATAGTTTAGTGTTTTGTTTTGAATGATTCTAAATAATTAGCTCTTTGCAAATATAACAATTTCCTGTGTTAATACCAATAGTTTCGAAGGTAGTTTACCGGGAATTCCGGCGGACGTATTCCGTGGGGGTGCAGTGCATGAAGCGGTGGAAGGCGGAGGCGAAGTAGGAGGGGGTGGTGAAGCCCACCATGTAGCCTATTTCCGCAACGGAGTGCTTCTTCTCAAGGAGCAGGCGGCAGGCCTCGTTGAAGCGCACGGTTTTGATGAATTCGTGGGCCGATACGCCGAAGAGCGCCTTGGAGCGCAGGTGCAGGTTGCTGCGGCTCATGTTCATCTGGTCGGCCAGGGCCTCTACGGTGAAATCCGGATTGTCCAGGTTGTTTTTCACCACCTGCATGGCTTTGCGCATGAATTCCTCATCGGCCTTGTAGAAGACCTTTGCCACGGTGGATTCATTGCCGGCCGACTGATTGGCGCCGATGCGCACGAATTCCAGCGAGAACTCGTTGAGGAGTTCGTTGCGCACTTTCTCCATCTCAGTCTGGTATTCCGCTTTGGTTTTGGCCAGCAGTCGCATCACGAACAACACAATCAGAGCAGCAAGCAGCACAAGAATAAGGATCCTGAAAGCCATGGTTTCGTACCAGAGGGGAGGGATTGTGAACAGGAACTCCGTGTTTTCCATGTTTTGGATACCGGCGCTGTTCCGATACTGAAGATGGAATGTGTATTTTCCGTGGGCCAGGCCGTGATAGGATGCTATACGGTCCGAGCCGGCCTCGTGCCATGCATCATTGAAGCCTTCCCCGTCCAGCATGTAGAAGAAGTGGCCGTTTTGTCCGGAAATATAGTCCGGAGCCGAGAACATTATGCTGATATCGCGGTCTCTGGGCTTGAGTTCAACGTGGCGGCCAGGAAAGTTTCTCCATACGCCGTTCACTTCCATCCCGGAAATCACCGGCTTCACTTCCTTAAATGAAATGTTGATGCTCTCGGGGTTGAAATGCACCAGCCATGACAGGCCGCCGAAATACATCTCTCCGCTATGGGTGCGGCAGTGGGCGTATGCGGTGAAGCGGTCGCCGGGGAGGCCATCGGCCATGGTGAATATCCACTTTTCCCCGGTGATGGGGTCCATCCGGCACAAACCCTTGTTGGTGCTTATCCAAAGCCTTCCGCCGGCATCCTCTTCCACGCCGAGAACAACGTTGTCCGGGAGCCCATCGGCCATCGTATAGGATGTCACCACACCAAGCCTATAGCAGAACAGACCGTCGCTGGAGCTTATCCAGATGCGTCCGGCACTGTCCTCCAGGAAATCTTCCACATAGCGGATCCGGGACAGCTCCTCAGGCAGTTCGGCCTCCTTTCCGCTTTCCGGGTCGATGACGACAACGCCGAACTTCTGGCCGATCCACAGCGTCCCGTCGCTAACCAGTGCAAGCGCTCTGATATTGGAATTGACGCCAGAGACCGGAACGGCGGAAACTGCACCGGTGGATTCGTCGTATTTGAAAAGGCCTCCAGGCGTGCCGATGAACAGGATCCCATCGGCATTTCCGGTAATTGCATAAGAACCGTCCCGTATAATGGAATTGAGCGTTTTCAGCTTTTTGCTGCCGTGAGGGAGGACGGACAGTTCGCCCTTGTCGGCACCGATATAGATAAGGCCGGAATGCGGGCTGATATGGATGCACTTGATATCCGGCTGGTCGGAGAAACTGTCGCCAAGGCCGCCGATGTGCTCGAATCGGCCATCGGCAAGAAGATGGTTGAGACCTCCCGAATTGGTGCCGATCCAAAGCGAGCCGTCCGGATCTTCCACGATGTCGGATATGATCTGGCCGTTGAGGTAGTTGTCGCCCGGACGCGCGATTATGCTCTTAAACAGCGAAGGACGCGATGTACAATAGCACACGCCGCCGTAGTAAGTGCCGAGCCACATTGTGCCCTGCCTGTCGCAGAAGATGTCGTGCACACTGTCGTGAGTTATGCTGCCGATGTCGTAATAATCGTGGTGGAACTCCTCGAAACGGACGTCACGCATCACATACAGGCCATTCTTCGTACCTGCCCAAAGAACTCCGTCCTCGTCCAGACAGAGCGAACGCACAAGTTCCATTCCGTGCCGATGTGTTTTACTGTCAGCAGTAATCTCCCAAAGGCCGTCGCCCTCGGTCCCGACCCAGAAATGGCCAGGACTGTCTTCCAGAATGCAGTTAATGGGGTACGGGGCAAACGATATCGGCATTTCGCGCACATCCTTCAAGTCCATCGATGCCGCTACGATGCGGCCGTCCCTTCCACATATATATAATATGGTATCGGCGGGGGAGTATATGTCGTTTGCATCAAAACTGCTGAGCGATGCTGGAATTCCCTCCCGCGAGAACGTCCCACGCTGTTTGTCGAATATCCACAGCCGGTAGTTTGCCGTAACCAGGAAACTGTTCTCTGTGAGTTGTACTATATCCCTGATTGTTCCGTCAGGGCTGTTGTGGTTGTTCCATGTGCCGCTTTCGCTGTTGAAACTGGAAAGCCCGGATAGGTGTCCTGCCCATACTGTACCTTCCGAGTCGCAGGTGAGTTTGTAGATATGGTCATTGTAGCGGAAATCCGTGTACCGGCTGCCGTCGTAGCGCGTAATTCCGTCGGCTCCGCCGAACCACATGTTCCCCTGAGAGTCCTGACACACAGTACGTATATTGATTCCCGTACTCTCCGTAGGCAGCGAGTGGAAATACAACGAACTGGCAACAAGTGCCGGAATGATTTTCAGCAAAATCAACATTTGCACAAAATTAACATTTATTTTGACATAATTGACATCTTTTGCAATAAATCAAATCTATTTTTGCATCCGTAGAAGACTATTAACCGACAGGCTGAATGATCACGAATCCGACATCCTTCAAGGCGATTGCGCTCTGGATTGTCACCGCGCTGATGCTCACATCTTGTGGCGGCAGCAGGCTCATGGTGATGAGTTTCAACGTGCGGCAGAGCCACGTGAGGGAGAAGGACGAGAATAACAACTGGGGAAACCGCAAGGAAGCCTGTCTTGAGATGCTTAAGGCCAGAATGCCGGACATTATCGGCTTTCAGGAGGCTCAGTTCAAGGATCAGTGGGCGTTCTTCTGCGACAGTCTGGGAAGTGAGTACGGAAATGTGGGTGTCGGCCGAGATAACGGGACGGACAAAGGCGAGACGTCCGGCTTCCTGTATAAGAAATCGGCACTTACACTCTTGGACAGCGGCACCTTCTGGGTCTCGGAAACGCCGGACGTGCCTTCCAAATCATTCGACGAGCAGTACTATCGTTCCCTTACCTGGGGGCTCTTCCAAATCAGGAAGACCGGAAAAAGGTTCTTCTACTTCAATACTCATCTCGGCCTCACCTGGAGTTCCCAGAAAGACGGCATCGAGATGATAATCGGCAAGATGAAAGAAATCAATCCCGACGGCCTTCCCCTTCTTTTCAGCGGGGACCTCAATACCGATATAACCAGCTCCGCATTCGACAGCCTCAAGGGCATAATGCTCAACTCCAGAGACGTGGCGCCGATTGCTGACGATATCCCCACCTACAATGCGTGGGGCAACAAGCAAAAAGAGCGCATCATCGACTTTATCTGGATAACCCCTGGTATCAAATGCCTGGAGTACCACACCGATACCACGCCCTATGGCGGGCATGAACTTATTTCCGATCATTTCCCTGTATACATTATCGTCAAGATATGAAAAAGCTATTCGTCCTTTTAACCATTTTCCTGGCTCCAATGCTGTTCTTCTCCTGCCATAAGGAGGAGAAAGACTGGAAAAAGACCGAGATCAAGTCCCTGAAGTTGGAGCCCGGTCAACTCAAGGTCATGAGTTTCAATATCCGTACGCATACAACGGAGGTGAATGCCTACAACCATTGGTCCCTAAGGGCTCCGTCCTGTGTGCTGATGGTCTGGGACCAGCAGCCCACGCTCCTTGGCATGCAGGAAGTTTCTGAAACCCAGTGGCTGTATATGTTCGGCCTTCTGGAGTCCAACGGATACGCCGGAATCGCAACGAAGGATTTTAGGAACTCAATTTTGTACAAAAAGGATGTGCTGGAAGTCGTAAGTGATGGTTTATTCTGGCTTTCCGATACGCCTGAGGTCTCGTCTCTTTGCTGGGATGGATATGAGCGTACGGCCAGGTGGGCTGTGATGAGGATAATCGAAACAGGCCAGCTTTTCTTCTATGTTAATACCCATAGCGCACTTACTGCGTCCGCAAGGGGGAGTTGCATCACTCTCATCAAAAAGAGAATCAAGATGTACAATGCTGACAATCTTCCTGTCATTATGGTTGGCGACTTTAACGCCCCCACCGAAGAATCCTCTTTCGATGGTATCAGACAGACCATGGTGAACACAAGGGACATAGCTCCCGTTACAGATAATCTGGACACTTACAATGGATGGGAAAATCCTTCCAATAATCCTTACGTCTGCGACCATATCTGGATTTCGAGCACTGGCATCGAATGCTCGGAATACAAAACAGTAACCAAGCCTTACAATGGCCACAAACTGATATCCGATCACTTTCCTGTTTATTCCATGCTTAAATTCTAAGGCCTTATGCTGAAACAACTTAAATATATCGTGGCGGGATTGTGCCTTATGTTGCCAATCCTTGTCCAGGCACAAGGCAGCCGTGTTGTCAAGGGTACGGTGACTGACGATTCCGGAGAACCTCTTCCCGGTGTTGTCGTTTTGATCTCAGGTACATCAAAGGCCGAGATTACCGATTTTGACGGTAAGTATTCCATAAGCGTAAAAGAGGACCAGTCGCTTGAATTTTCTTGCATCGGCTATACAACTCAAACTATCCCTGTCGGCAACAGGGCAGTTATTGACGTAAAAATGGAAGAAGATTCCTTCATGTTGGAGGAAACCGTTGTCGTGGGTTATGGCACCCAGAGAAAAATCGACCTTACAGGTGCTGTGGAGCAGGTCGGCAGTGACGTTTTCGTGGCCCGTCCCAACTCCAACGTAACCCAGATGCTTGAGGGTGCAATCCCTAACCTGAACATCTCCCTGGAGGACGGTAAACCTATCCGTACAGCTGATTTCAACGTCCGTGGAACCACTTCCATCGGCCAGGGCGGCAGCGCTCTCATCCTCATAGACGGAGTTGAGGGAGACCCTGCTTATCTGAACCCGGACGATATCGCTTCCGTATCCGTGCTGAAGGATGCGGCCTCGGCGGCCATTTATGGATCACGTGCACCTTACGGAGTTGTGCTCATTACAACAAAGAATGCATCCAAGAGCAAGATCGTGGTGAATTATTCCAACAATATCACCATGTCCCAGCCGGTAGTGAAACCTCAGTATGTAACTGACGGTTTCACATGGGCGGAGCATTACTATCTGGGCTACTGTAATTACAATAGTTCCAATCCCACCGATATGAATACTATAATGCCTTTCAACACGGCATGGCTCATAGAATACCGCTTGAGACGGGATCTGGGAAATCTTGGAACAATTGTAAGTGACGGATCATACCGTACCGAAGCCGGCGACTATGCTTATTTCGGTGAAGGAACTGACTGGTTCGGAATTCTGTACAAGGATCATTCTTTTGCACAGACTCACAACTTCTCCGTATCGGGTTCATCCAACAATTTTGAGTATTACGTATCCGGCCGTCTGTACAATTTCTATGGCTTGTACGATTCTGAAACCAACACAGACGACTGCCAGACCCAGAATATCAGGGTGAAAGTGGGTTATCAGGCATTCCCTTGGTTAAAGTTTACCAACAATTTTGAACAGGGACACCGTAAATACAACAACCCCATTACATCTGCCGGAGGTGCAGGAAATATCTGGGCTCAGATAAATTCATCAGCTCCTCCCTGTATGCCCTTTTATAATCCGGATGGAACGATGACCAAGGCTGCGGCCTATTCTGTGGGCGGTTTCCTCTATGGCAGCAGCAAGAATGTGTATGAGACTGATTATATCAGGAATACAATAGGTTTCACAGCATCGTTCTTCGACAATGCACTTACCGTGAACGGAGATGCTACCTACAAACTGAACGACTACAACGGTATGATCCGTATTTATCCCGATGAATTCTCCACCGGCCCCGGGAAAGTGGCAACAAAACCAGGTCTGATTTCATCCATTACGAAGGATCATGCCGACACCAAGTATCTGTCGGCCAACCTGTATGCCGATTATACCAAGACTTTAGGAAAGCACTATTTCAAAGGCTTGGTCGGATACAACTACGAGCAAAGCGCTTATGCGAGGCTATATACCTATAATACAGATATCCTTTCGGAACTGGTTGAAAGCGTGAGTCTGTCTTTCGGCACTGAAAAGAAGGCGGCGACGGATTCCTGGTCGAAATGGCGTTCCGTGGGCCTGTTCTCCCGTATCAACTACAGTTATGCCGACCGCTATCTCCTGCAGTTCAACGGAAGGTATGACGGATCCTCCAAATTCCCCGCAAACGAGCGCTGGGCTTTCTTCCCTTCTTTGTCTGCCGGTTGGAGATTAAGCGAAGAGCCGTGGATGCAGTCCATCGACAAGAAGGTCCTGTCAAATGCCAAGTTCCGTATGTCGTGGGGTACGCTGGGAAACAGTAACGTCTCTCCTTATTATTATGATGAGAAGTTCTCGTTCAGCAACAGCCGTCTCCTTGGCGGATCGGTCTACCGCAAGACATCGTCACCGGCTCCTATTCCCACCAATCTTACCTGGGAAAGATCCACGACTTATGATGCGGGTATCGACCTGGGATTCCTAAACGACAGGCTTCAGTTTACCGGTGATATATACGTTCGCAAGACTCAGGATATGTTCACCGACGGTCCTTCAATCCAGGCAATCTACGGTGCAGATTCACCCAAAGGCAACTACGCAGAACTATCCACACGCGGTTTTGAGCTTTCTCTGATTTGGAAGGACGGTTTCAACATTGCGTCGAAACCTTTTAATTACAGCATAAAGGCTACCTTGGCCGACTATGTTTCCAGAGTGGACAAATACAATAACGATACCGGTTTTATCGGCGGTAGCAATACTCCTGAATACTATGAGGGAATGATTATCGGTGAACGCTGGGGGTTCGTCTGCAACGGCCTATGGCAGAATCAGGAAGATATCGACGTTGCTGAGGCCGGTGCCAGGGCTGCAGGGCAGTCTCATTACGATTCGCTTAACCAGATGGCCTCCGACTGGTCCCTGCATCCGGGCGATATGAAGATTGAGGATCTTAATGGAAACGGCTATATAGAACGCGGAGATCAAACACTCTCAAATCCGGGCGACCGTAAAATCATCGCCAATGTGGAACCACGGTTTCTCTACAGCTTCACTTTGAGTGCCGACTGGAACAACTTTTACGCTTCCATCTTCTTCCAGGGAGTGGGAAAGCGTGATTATATCACAGGAGGCGACAGCGGAATGATCTGGGGCCAGTATAACAGGCAGTACAACCAGATGCCAAAATGGCAGCTCGGAAACTACTGGACAGAGGAAAACCGCGATGCCTATATGCCGCGTTATTCCGCCCGTATGAGCCCGTTCTATTCTATTCAGAGAAGAGCCAGCACCAGATATGTCATTGATGCTTCCTATATCAGGCTCAAGAATATCCAGTTTGGCTACAATCTTCCTGAAAAATGGGTCAAGCCCCTTCATGTTTCAAGGGCCAGCGTATTCTTCTCCGGTGAGAATATCTGGGACTGGTCACCTATGTACAAGCACATGTGGGGTACTGTGGATGTCCTAGGTCTTGGTGAAGATCCGGAGAACTCCGATTCCACCGCAGGTTCCGGTGGATGTTACCCCATCATGAGTTCATATAGTATTGGTGTCAATATCACATTCTAATCCTGCCGAATAATGAAAAAGTCGATATTACCTTTAGTTTTGATCTTCGTCAGCCTTGGCGCAGTTGTATCCTGTGATCTTACCGAGTCGCCGAAGTCCCAGGCAGGCACTTCCCTTGTGTTTGGCTCCGAAACAGGCCTCAGGTCGTACTGTTATTCATTCTATAGCCTTCTTCCTGGCGGGTCCAATGCCCATAGCCAGGATGATGATATGGTAGATTATGTGGCTAAACCAAGCTTCGGGCTGTTTGAAACCGGAGGCCTTACACCGGATTCACAGAGTTCCTGGGGATGGGAAAGTATCAGGAATGTGAATTATTTCCTCGATCACAATATCGATCCTGACGTTCCACAGCAGGTTCGTGACAATTATAGCGGTATAGCGCGTTTCTTCAGGGCATGGCTCTATTACAACAAGCTTGTCGATTATGGCGAGGTGCCATGGGTGGACCACGTGCTGAATCCCGGCGATCCGGAATTGACTGCACCACGAGACAGCAGGGATGTTATTATCCGAAACATCATAGCAGACTGCGACTTTGCATTCGAACACATCACTGCCGACAACTCAAAAAACGGCATGGCCTGTTTCGTGAACAAATGGTGCGCCCTGCTGCTTAAATCCAGGATTTGCCTTTACGAGGCATCCTGGAGGAAATATCACGCGGGAACTGCATATGTGTCCGGTTGCGAAATATCGCCAGAGGAACTATACACCCAGGCTGCCGATGCTGCCGCAATTATTATGGAGAGCGGAGCTTTCACGCTTCACACTTCAACGGAATACAAGAACGGACGCGGTTCTTATCGTGACCTGTTCTCCAGTGACAGCGTTCCAACCGACGAAGTGATGCTTGCCGTACAGAACGATGCCACCCTTTCTGTCGGATACGCGAACTACTTCTACAATGTACAGCCTACCGGTCACTATTCCCTCACGCGCCCTTTTGTCAATACCTATCTGAACAGGGACGGCTCCTTCTACAGCGAAACCAAAGCCGACGGTACATACAAGACTTTCTTTGAGGAAACAAGCAGCAGGGACCTTCGTCTTAACCAGACCATCCGTGCCTACGATTATACCTGCAAGGATGCGAAAGGCAATTATGTGTCCACGACGGCCGATTATACCTATTCACTTACCGGATATCATATTACCAAATACACAATAGATGATGTTGCCTGCAACGTTTATGGCGCCAACGGTAATGATATTCCCGTCATGCGCTATGCCGAGGTCCTTCTGAATTATGCCGAGGCAAAAGCCGAACTGGGAACTCTCACCGATGATGACTGGAAAAACACCATCGGGGCATTACGTCGCAGGGCCGGCATCACAGGCGGCAATCTGGACACCAAGCCCACGGCTGTGGACAACTATCTGAAGAATACTTTCTATCCTGACATATCAAATCCTGTTATCCTTGAGATACGCCGCGAGCGCACTTGTGAACTGTGCCTCGAAGGATTCAGGAAGAGAGACCTTAAACGCTGGGCATGCGGCAGCCTGTGGGCGAATGCCCAATGGACAGGAATCTTTATTCCGGCAACAGACATTCCGCTGGACATGAACGGAGACGGCGTTAACGATGTGTGTTTTGTCGATAAAGGCGCCCCTGCCGGAGCCGGTGACATCGCGGTGTCTATAGCAAGCCCTCTCAAGTACCTGGCGGTCCCTGGAGGCAAAGTCCTTCAATATGCTTTGACCGGTCGCGTATGGAACGATAAGATGTATCTGGAGCCGATAGCGACAGTAGACATTACAATGAATCAAAACCTTCTACCCAATAACCCTGGATATTAATACCAAAAGAATATGAAACGTTTTCTTTCAATCCTTTCAGGCGTCGCCCTGATAGTTTCACTCTTTTCAGGATGTAAAGAGAAAGAACCGGAACCGGAGAAAGTCGACTTGAACGCTCCAGTAATTACTGCAATTGCCGATGGCAATGCTGTTGTCGTCTCCTGGAAGACGGTAACTAATGCCACAGGCTACAAAGTGGAATTCAAGAAAGCCGACGCTGCCGAGTTTACAATGGCCGGTACTGCGTCGTATAGTCCTTACCGTGTTACCGGACTGGACTACGGAAACACGTATGAGTTCCGTGTAAAAGCCACTTGCGGTGAATCGGAAAGTGAATATTCCAATGTGGCGTCTGTCGGTGTTTTCAATTTGCTTCCCAAGACCACCGTGTCATTAAACGCCGGTATTACCTTTATTGACGTAGAGTGGGAAGCTGTGGAAGGCGCTGCGTCTTACCAGGTGGAGCATAAGATCACTGCGTCAAGCGAGTATACGGTGGACTTTACCGTTGCCGCGGCAGACATCGACAATCTTCACAGGATTACCAATCTTCAGAGCGGTGTCTCCTACGATGTTCGTGTGGGAGCCATAGCAGAAGGTTACAGCATGTCCTATTCGGATCCGGCCACAGTTGCGACTACTGAGGCTCCTTCTACTTTGATTGAAACCGGAGCCCAGCTGGTATCATGGCTTGGAAGCATCAATAATGGATATACGGATGTGGCCGCTCTGGCGAACGATATTGATATGCAGGGCTTGACCATCACTTCTGCAAGCGGATTCGCCGGCACCCTTGAAGGTCAGGGCTTTGCCATCAAGAATCTGGTGTCTTCAGTCCCTCTGTTTGCCGAGAACAGCGGTGCTATAAAGAACCTGACACTGGATGAGTCCTGCGCCTTTACGCCGTCAACCAAAGTATTTGGCGCGCTTGTAGCGATGGACAACGGCGGCTCTTATACATCCATCAGTACTGCGGCAAGTATCACTTATACGGCCACTTCCAATATTGAAGAGAATTTTGTCATCGGAGGCCTCGTGGGTGTTTCAAATTCGGAAGCTGTAAGTCGTTTTACTTCTTGCTCCAACAGCGGTGCAATTACACTCAATGCTGCCGGATATACACACTGGGCCGTAGCTATAGGTGGTATCATCGGCTATACCAAGCAGTCGGTATTCGAATCCTGTACCAACGATGGCGCAATATCTCTTAGCGCGCTTTATGCAGACAATTTCCACCAGTGGTCTTTTGTCACAGAAGCGACGGCAGATCCTGATGGCAACACATGTATCGGAGGTATAGTTGGAAAAGCCTGGGATATAAACACAGATTACGAAAGTACATTCAATCAGTGTGAGAACCTTGAAGGAGGTATTATTACCGTGTCCCATACCGCATTCAATACATTGGCAAATGACACCAGGGATTATGGCTGTGTGAATGTGGGCGGAATCTGTGGACAAGGAAACGGTACTATTCAAAAAAATCATAACCGGGCCACAATTAATGTGTCTGTTTCAGCCACGGATGTGGATTATTATAAAAGACAGAACAACCTGGTGCATGTGGGCGGAATTGTTGGAAAGAGTTACAGGGGCATGAGCATCAGTTCCAGTTCCAACCGGGCTCCCATCAATGTGGCATACGACGGATCCTGGGATGAAAAAATCAGATATATGTCAGCTGTCGGAGGTATCTGTGGATCTGAGGGATATAACTCCAGTACTTCAAGAATCTATTACAGTACTAACCACGGTCCGATAACCGTAACCGGGGAGGGCACCCTCTGTGTAGGAGGTATCTGCGGTGCCCTGAGTTACCAGAGGGGTAACAAGGTTTACAATACCGCCACCATAATTGCCAATATCAGGAAGGGATACGTCGGCGGCTTGATGGGTGGTTCCGAAGGAGGTGCTTCAAGTACTGGAATAAAGAGTTCCTGGTGCGAAGCGGATATTACGACAAAATCCTCATTATCCGACCGCTACAGTATCTCTACCGGTGGCCTTATCGGTTGTAATTTAATTGGCAATGCCACAGATCTCCTGACCTCACAGGAATCCGAGGGTGCCTGCCATTATTATGGTAACATCGTATCAACGGGCCAGATCAAAGTGGGAATGGCGGTTGGATGGGATTATGCTTCCGGTAAAGAGCACATCTATGGAAGTGAGGATTACAAAATCAAGCTTTCTGGCTCCATCCATCGCTGGGGATTCAATGCCGATACCGAAATGGCAGAACCTCAGACAATAACATCTTCTAATGTTATGGACTTTGCCATCGGAACGATAAAAGAGACAACTGTTACAATTTATGCGGAGTGTCCCTCAACAACAGAATAAACTAATAAATCAAGTTATAAATCAACAATTATGAAATCAAAATTCTTGTTTGTCACATGCCTTTTTGCTGCAGCGCTGGTCGCCTGCACGCAGAAAGAGCAGCCCATCGAGGAGCCGACACCTCCGGAGGAGGAAGAAGTAGTTGTTCCTGAGGGCGATTTCTCCTACACTTTTAAAATTGCTTCAGAAGAGACCAAATCCACCTTTGCTTCCAACCATATCGCCTGGGAGGATGGTGACTTGATTGCTGCGTATGCAAAAACTTCAAAGAACAAGTACACTGAGGTAGATGTTAACGGTGACGACGTTACCATGACCATCAGGAGCACAGTGGCTCTTTCAGCCGGAGACATGGTTTATGCCTATGCGCCTTTTAATAAGGCGAATAACGAGGCCGAAGCTACTGCCGTCACAATGGAGATTCCGCGCAACCAGGTTTCCGGCAGTGCTGCCGCAATGCCGATGGTAGCCCTTCCATTTCAGCTGACTGGAGCCGTTGACTCATATACCGATACCGAAGTTGGCACGCTGCAGTTTCTGAACCTGGGCTCGGTCATCAAACTGAACATTTACAAGAGCAATGGCTTTACGGCAAATGAGGTAATCGAGAATGTGACGTTCCAGGCGGGTGCTCCATGCGCAGGTTCTTTCACATATGACCTTACCGGAGTAACTGAGATTCCTGAAGCCATCAGTGGCTATACCGAAACAGATGTCGTTGTGACCGGGAATGGTGCGAGCCCCATTACCGTGGGCTCAAGCAAGGAAAACGGAGGTGTATTCTACATTGTCGTCGCTCCTGGAACATACGGTGGAACATTTGTGATTCGCACCAATGCCGGCGACTATACCTACGTTTCCGGCTCTGACAGGGAGTATAAGCGTGCCGCTCTCAAGCCCTTGAATCTGGACCTTGCCAGCGCAAACTGGACACCGGTTATGGGCGGTTATGACAACAGTATTGACTCTTCTCGTGAGCTGGCCGCCTTCCTTGCAGGTACTTCTTCCAGTGACACGGATACTTACAATATCACAGCAGACCTTGACATGACCGGTTACACCATCACCAGCGCCTCCGGCTTCGGCGGTACTCTGAACGGTAACGACCACGTTATAAGCAACATCACTTCCAATGTTCCTCTATTTGCCGAGATAAGCGGTTCCGTGAGCAACCTTACCATTGACGGCGTATTTACGCCTGCCCAGACCGTTACGGAGTTCGGTGCCCTTGCCGCTCTTGACAACGGTGGAACTTACACTAATGTTAATACGGCTGCAAGCATTACTATTACTGCCACCGGGAACATAACCAACAACATCGCCCTTGGTGGTCTGATCGGTGCATCCAATAACGCTAGCGGCAGTACTTTTGATCACTGCTCCAACAGCGGCTCCATCACGATTGATGCAACGGCATATACTCACTGGGCTGTTGCCATGGCAGGTATCGTTGGCTGGACAAGGAAGTCCACCTTCAATTACTGCACAAACAGCGGCCCTGTATCCCTCTATGCCCAGTACGGTGACGGCTATTCCCACCAGTGGTCCTTCATAAGCAGTGAAACTACTGATACTGACGGCAATATCAGCGTGGCCGGTATTTGTGGAAGGGCATTGGATCACGAGAAGACTACAGATATCAAGAGCAGTTATAATCACTGTGAGAATCTTGCTGCAGGTGCCATTACCCTGAATCACGGTCATATGGACGCACTTCCGAAGGTCGATAAGACCGGATGCCTGAATGTGGCGGGAATCTGCGGCCAGAGTAACGGAACCATGGAAAGCTGCGTCAACTATGCGACCATCACGGCTATTGCCATCTGTCCTGCGAATAATGATTATTGGTCGAGACGCCCCTGCCTGCTCAAGGTCGGAGGAATCGCCGGCCTGACCTGGGAAGGGCTCAGCATTAATTCTTGCTCCAACAGGGGTGCCATAAACGTCAACTACGACGGCTCATGGGATGATACAACAAGAAATATGTCAGCTGTCGGAGGTGTCATTGGAAAACAAGGTTACGGCCTCTCCAACGCAAAGGTTACTTTCAGCACCAATCGCGGACCCATTACCGTTACTGGAAATAGCCATATCGCCGTTGGCGGCATCACCGGATCTTCAGGATCCATGCGTGGGTGCAGGGTATACGATTCAGCTCCAATCAACGTAAGTTGCAAGAAGGGCTATGTGGGTGGCCTGCTAGGTTTTGCAGACGGAAGTTCTCAGTATCAATACATCCGTACTTCCTATTGCGAGGCTGACATTACTGCTGAGAATATATGGAATACGGACCGCACCGTAGTATCCGTCGGCGGCCTTATCGGCTACTTTGCTACCGGCGCAACAGGAAGCTATCCGAGCCTTGTCCCTTATTCCACTGATTCGCAGCGTTGTCACTATACCGGCAACATCGTTTCTACCTCTTCGATGAAGGTGGGTATGGTCATAGGTCAGATTGGCGGCGATAATGTAAAGGTGTTCGGCACTTCAGAGACTCCGATTCTGGTAACCGGTACCATCCATCGCTGGGGCGTTGATTATGATACCGCAATGAGCGAGCCACTGACAATTCACGCCGGTAATGTTGAGGATTATGCTATCGGTTCCAAGGCAGGCACGGTGACCATCTATGTGGCCAGCGAAACGCCTGCTCCCACACCAGTTGCGAATCTCACGCTGATGAGTTTCAACATCCGTGAAGGAAGCAACTGGAGCAGTCGCAAGAGCCCCATTGTATCGATGATCAACGGCGAAAACCCGGACATCATCGGCCTTCAGGAGGTCAAGGACCTGGATGTATGGGACCATATGTCAGAGGATCATCCCTGGGATTATCTCAGGGATCACCTCACCGCCTACACCGGCTATCGCTACAGCGACAAGACCAATGCCATTCTCTATAAGACCAGCACGGTGGAACTCTCCAATACCGGTTACTTCTGGCTTCGCGACAGTTATAGCAGTGAAGGCAACAGCTGGGACGGCTATGAAAGGACCGCGCTATATGCCACCGTCCGTGAGAAAGCGTCTGGCCGTTATTTCTTCTACGTCACTACCCATTTCCCGATGAACAACAGCAATGACGGATGGGCTAAGTCAACTGCGTTGTTGGAAAGTCGTATTGCGGCATTGAACACCAATGATTATCCTGTGATCCTGATGGGAGACTTCAACTGTGTGATCGGCAACGCCTGCTGGGATAACATCAAAACCTGGATGAATAACACCCGGTATTCCGCAAGCTCGATTGTCAGCGAGGAGAACCAGAACCTTTACACTTTCAATGCCTTTGGCGACACAAGCAATACCGGCCGCAATAAGGTGGATCATATCTGGGTAAGCAAATCCATTACAGTGGATTCTTATGTTACCCTGACCTCGGCCATCCGTAACTACGGCGGGTACACCACCAATGGAGAGACTTTCCTGTCCGACCACTATCCCATTATCGCCCACATTTCCTAATTTGATATTGTTATGAAAAAAGATTATATTAAGCCCGAATGCGATATTACGGTATTGGTCATGGAGAATTTCTGTGCTTCGTTCAACAATACGAACAATACCGAGAATTGGCAAATAGAAGACGAAGAAACGATTTAATGTTTAATAGTTTCAGACTATTCTTGCTTATCTTCTGCATAGCTTTGGCGTGTGCATGCGATAAAGGACAAACCCCGGAAGAAGACGGCTTCAAATATGAGGCCGTCTTCATAGGGGATTCCATTACGGCCAACTGGATAAGGGAGGACCGTGGGCATCCGGATTTCTTCAAGGACCATAATTACCTTGGCATGGGTTATTCCGGGAAGACAACGGCCTACTTGAAAAACCTTTTCCAGTTGTCCGTGATAGACAAGCATCCGAGGCAGGCTGTGATTTTGGGAGGGACAAACGACATTGCTCAGAACGATGGCCGATATGTGCCGATTGAAGAGATTCGCGACAATATCGCCTCCATGGCCGAAGCCGCAGCCAACAAGGGAATCCGAGTGATACTGTGTTCGGTTACGCCAAGCCGGGGATTCTCATGGGCATCGTCAGTCTCGCATCCGGAAGTCACCATCGTGGAACTGAACAAGCTGATCAAGGCTCTGGCGGAAGAAAAGGGATATGCCTATGCCGACTATCACTCGGCTCTTGCCGATGACAATGGCGGCCTGCCATCGGACTTGTCATCAGACGGTACGCACCCCAATAAGGATGCCTATACAATTATGGAAAAAGTCATACAGCCTATCCTTCAGGAACTTCCATCTCAGGGATAAAAGACACAAAGGACGATACCGAGAATTAGATTGAAGAAGAAATAATTTAATGCTACTTTCTCTACTTATCGCAGGCGCGCTGTTTGGCGCCTCATTGCAGACTGATATTGCCCCGTCCCTGGTTATGGACCAGGGATGGGTGCCATATCCGTTATATGCCGACAGGGATGGCTGGACAGCCTTTTTAGGCGAGTATCAGCCAATTATGGTGGCGAAGGGAGAGAAGTATCTGGGCTTCGAGTGGGTAACAATCACGGACGACGATTACCTGGCTTATGACCGCTATGGCGACCGTGCTGTCATGGAGGACAAGCAGGAGGCAAATACCGATGCCCTTAGCGGCCTGTTCATCGCCGAGCTGGCCGAAGGCAAGGGGCGCTTCCTTCCCGATATCAGCAGGGGAGTGAAGTGGTTCTGCGAGGCGCCGTCGTGGGTGGTATCGGCCCATCTGGCAAAATACCAGAAGAGCAAGAGCCCACTGCCCAGCCCGGAAGAATACATCATCGACCTTTATTCCGGGAACATCTCCCAGCTTTTATCCTGGATACATTATTATCTGGGGCCGATGCTGGATTCACAACTCCAGAAGCGGCTCCGCTCCGAACTGCAGCAGCGGGAGCTGGATCCCTACTTGCAGCGGGACGATTTCTGGTGGATGGGCTTCGTCCCCCGTCCCGGGAAGAAACTGAACAACTGGACTCCCTGGTGCAGCCAGAACGCCCTTCTGTGCTTCATGTTGCTGGAAAACGACCGGGAGGTTTTGGCGCGGGCCGTGGAGAAATCCATGCGCTCCGTGGATCTCTGGCTGGAGTCTCTCCAGGCCGATGGCGCGTGCGATGAAGGCACAACCTACTGGTACAAGTCGGTGTGCTACCTTATGGATTATCTTCAGAATCTGGAGCGTCTCACCGGTGGCACCATTTCCATGTGGGACGAGCCATATCTCAAAGCCCTGGGAGAGTTTATAGTCAATGCCGATATCGACGATTGCTGGCAGGTGAACTTTGCAGATGGCAAGCCCTCACGTCGGCCAATCACTTACTCGATATACCGCTACGGTAAGGCGTGTGGAGATTCCAGGATGATGGACTTTGCCGTGAACCGTTATCGCGCCCTGGGAAGCAATCCGGAGAATGTGGACTGGACGCTGTTCTATCAGGGGCTTGAAGCGATTGCGGCTGTGCGTGAGATGAAGCAGGCCACGGCTTCCGGTTATCGGCCCAATCCCTTTGTGTATTATCCTTCCACTGACATCTGTTTCGTGCGTTCCGGCAAGGGATTCCTGGCAGCAAAGGGCGGCCATAACAACGAGCGCCACAATCATAACGACGTGGGCACGTGCATCTATTTCTACGATGCCAAGCCCGTGCTGGTGGATGCCGGCGTTGGTACTTACACCAAGGATACCTTCGGCGAGGGGCGCAAGTATAACTGGTTTATCCAGAGCGGCTGGCACAATTTGCCGGTGATTAACGGGTGTGACCAGGTGTTCGGGGAGGAATTCAAGGCTCGCGGCAGCAAGGCATCGGCCTGCGGACGTTTTGTCACCGATATCGCCGGGGCTTACCCGGATTCGGCAGAGGTTAAGACCTGGCGTATCGACTATCGGCTCAAAAAAGACGGGTCGATGGTGATAAAAGAGAAGTTCTCGCTGCTCGAGGCGCGGGAACCCAATGTCCTTCACTTCCTGGTGAGCGGGGAACCGGTTATCAGGGATGCAGGGCAGATAGAACTATCGGGAGGCGTTGTGCTAAAGTACAATGCGAAGCAGTTTGACGCCTCCGTTGAAGAAAAGTCGCTTGTGGGGCTGGGATTCTCCTCCCGCTGGGGCGACAGCCTTTACAGGATTGTACTTACTGCTAAGAAATTGCAGAAAAAAGGTCAATATGTGGTGAAGCTGGTGCCGCCTGCATCCGAGTCTATGTCCAAGCTCAGTTCCCGTGTGGCCGATACGGCTAAAGGGCAATTTGAGCTTATGTCGGTGCGGCTTGCAGATGACGCAACTCCCCGTACGATACTGCCCGACGGCAACATGAAAGACTGCTCCGTGGGCTCGTGGACCAGCGGATTCTTCTCTGGATCGCTGTGGATGCTGTACCAGCTTACGGGCGATGAGAAGGTCCTTGAGCTGGCGCGCAAAGAAACGGCAAAGATGGCTTCAGTGCTGGAATTCCCGTTGAGCCACGACATCGGCTTCCAGGTGAATTGCAGCTATGGAAATGCGTACAGGATAACCGGCGACGAGCAGTATCGGCAATTGATTGAAGAGGCCGCGGAGGCGCTGGCGGGCAGGTTTAACCCGACGGTTGGGGCAACCCTGAGCTGGTCTGCAGGCGAGAAGGGTGAATATCCGGTTATCATCGACAATATGATGAATCTGGAGTTGCTGGAATACGCTTCAAAGCTGTTCTCCAGCGATACGCTTCAGAATATTGCGATTGCCCATGCCCGGACGACGATGGAGAATCATTTCCGCCCGGATTTCACCACCTGGCACATGCTGGATTATAATCCTTCTACGGGTGAGGTTTTGCGTCGTGTAACAGTGCAGGGTTATTCAGATGACAGTGCATGGGCTCGCGGCCAGGCGTGGGCGTTGTATGGGTTCACTATGATGTTCAGGGAAACTGGCCTCGAGGAGTTCCTTCAGCAGGCAGAGAACGTGGCTCGTATGCTTCTGCCGCGCCTCCCTTACGACGGCATCCCGTACTGGGACTTCGACGATCCGGAGATTCCGTTTACATATAAGGACGCATCGGCAGGCGCAATAATGTGCTCTGCGTTTATAGAGTTGAGTACGCTTACTTCTGACAAAGCTCTGGCATCATCCTGCTTTCAGATGGCTGAAAAGCAGCTGCGCACACTGGCTTCCCCGGAGTATCTGGCCCCTGTCGGCACCAACGGCAACTTCCTTTTGAAACACAGCGTGGGCAACCTCCCCGGCGGGTCCGAGATTGACGTTCCCCTCCCTTACGCGGACTACTACTTCCTGGAAGCCCTGAACCGTTATTTGGCTCTTTGACATACTGTTTGCCGCAGAAAAGTAACTTTTTTACTATTTTTCTTGGAAAATAGTAGAATTTTAGTTACTTTTGCAGTGGACTTATAAAATAGAATGCCTATGAGTAAGAAGGTATGGGAGGTCATCGACCTCCTCGAAGAGAATGGATGGCATTACGAAAGGACCAGGGGAGATCATCATATTTATGTTAAACCGGGAAAGAGGCCTGTTCCAGTCCCCGGCAAAAGGAATGCTGATTTGCCTGAAGGTACTTATAAATCCATTCTGCGTGAGGCGGGGCTCAAATAGCCCCCCTCCAAGAAGAAATATTGTTAATACTGCATATTATGAAAAAGTTAACAGTAATCATTGAATCTGCACCAAACAATTATGGCGCATATATTCAGGGTGTTGACGGTGTCGTCGCGGTTGGTTACAGTATTCCGGAGATGAAGGAAAAGATTAAAGAGGCTATAGAAGTATACAAGGAGAGTTGTATTGAAGATGGCTTTGAAATCCCCGAATCCTTGCAAGGAGAGTATGAATTGGAGTATCACATTGATGTAAAGTCTTTTTTGGAAGTGTATTCCCAGTACTTTACAAAAGCGGGCCTGGAACGTCTTACAGGAGTTAATCAGAAACAACTCTGGCATTATGCAAGCGGGCGTACCAAGCCCAGGAAGAAACAAAGAGAACGTATAGAAACAGCCATCCATAATCTCGGAAAGGATTTGCTGGCGTTTAGTTTTTAGATTCCCCCCTTTTCTATTTATAAGTCCAACCCTTTGAGGGGCGAAAAGCGGTGAGCGGTAAAGCGTGAGCCGCTTTTTTTTTTATATTTGTATCGTATGAAAATAAACTCTTGTATATGAAAAGATTCCTACTGGCATTGGCAGTGCTTTTTTTTGCCGTCGCTTTGGATGCGAAAATCATCCTGCCGCCGGTAATCGGCGACAACATGGTGCTGCAGCAGCAGACTTCTGCTGCCATATTTGGTAAGGCTGAACCTGGCAAGAAAGTAACAGTCAGGACTTCCTGGAACAGGAAAAGAGTGAGTACTGTGGCGGATTCGCAAACCGGTAAGTGGCTGGTCTATGTACAGACACCTGAGGCTGGCGGGCCATATGAGATTACTATTTCCGATGGTGATAAAGTAGTTCTTCACGATGTTCTGATCGGTGAGGTGTGGTTCGCATCCGGTCAGTCGAATATGGAGATGCCAATGAAAGGCTATGGCTCGCAGCCTGCACGGGATGGTACGAAGTTTATCGTCGGCGCCAAGGCATCCCGCCCTATCCGAATCTGCAATATCGAGAGGCGGTCTTCCGAGACTGTGCAGGACAGTTGTGCCGGCAGTTGGAATAAGCATACTCCCAATGCTGTTGCAGAGACCAGCGCAACAGCCTATTTCTTTGCAGAGGCGCTTCAGAATGCACTTGATATTCCTGTTGGAATTATCGTGAGTTCCTGGGGCGGCAGCAGCATCGAGGCCTGGATTAAGCGCGAGGTATTTGAGGAGGAGTATCCCCATATTGATTTGGGGCATTTGGACGGACAGCGTCCTGTGGGCAGCATTCATAAGGACCCGTGCCTGCTCTATAACGGGCAGGTGGCACCGCTTGTCCCTTTCACTTTCAAAGGGATAATCTGGTATCAGGGCGAGACTAACCGCGGCCGTGCCGAAGAATATGTCCTGCTCCAGCGTTCCTATGTGAAGATGATGCGGGAATTGTTCCGGGTGCCGGAAGCGCCTTTCTACTGCGTTCAGATTGCTCCATATCCTTATAATAATCCACGCAAGACACGCAGCGGCTATTTCTGTGAGGCGCAGCAGAAGTCTGTGGAGGGTATAGAGCATGCCGGGTATGTAACCACTGTGGACATAGGAGAGTACGGCACCATCCATCCCTGCCGTAAGCAGGAAGTGGGCCAGCGCCTGGCATGGCTTGCTCTTCAGAACGACTATGGAATGGATGCTATTGAAGCTGTCGCCCCAAAATACAAAGGGGTAGAGTTCCGTGAAGGTAAGGGGTTCGTGGAAATGGTGGTCGGCAGTGGGGGACTCTCCCCGATGGGTGCCGATATCTCCGGCTTCGAGATAGCCGGTCCCGACCATAAGTTCTTTGCGGCCAGAGCTATGCGCGACGCTAAGAACAAACGCGTGGTTGTTGTCTGGAGCGATGATGTCCCAGATCCTATAGCCGTCCGCTATTGCTGGCGAAACTGGTGTGTGGGCGGCCTCTACAACAACTTTGGCATCCCCGCCGGTCCATTCCGCACCGACGACTGGCCGATAAATCCTGCAGATTGGGAGGAGTAGAATATGAAAAAGGTATTAAGTATTGCATTGAGCATTATTCTTGCCGTTGCATTTATGGCAAGCTGCAAACAGGTAAAACCTTCACCCAGGAAGGTGCTTTTCGTAGGCGTGGACGGCCTGGCCTCGTGGTGTTTGGAGAAAGCCATCGACAGTATCCCGGACAGGATTCCCAACATTATCAAACTTATGGAGGAGTCATCCTGGACATTGGAAAAGAGAGCTGTAGCGCCCACATCATCGGCAATAAACTGGGCATCCACTTTTATGGGTGTCCCCACGGAAATGCACGGATACAACAGATGGAATTCCAGGGAAAGCGCATTCAAACCATACGCAGTGGGGCCCAACGGGATGCCATCTACAGTGTTCACGCTTCTCAAGGAGCAGCGCCCGGAAGCGGAATCCGTTTGCATCTACGACTGGAACGGCATAGGATACGTCATCGACACAGCAGCAGTAAGCAGTCATCAATGCCTGAAATGGGATCCGGATTCGCTTTCTTCGGTGGATTACACGAAGCAGTACTGCCTGCCTGTGATTGAACAGGGCATGCCGGACATCTTTATGTTCTACCTTGTGGATGTGGACGAGGCCGGTCATCATTTCGGCTGGGGCTCTGAAGAGTATTATGACGCCCTGGCACGCCTGGACGAGGCTTTGGGGCTCATGCTGGAAGCCCTGGACAAAAGCGGTCAGCGGGAAAACACCGTATTGATCGTCACCTCCGACCACGGCGGCAAGAAGGACAAAAAACACGGTACCTATAATGTAGAGGACTTTCTGACTCCTTTTGTGGTAAACGGGCCCGGGTTTGGAGCCGGACAGATTACGTCTACTGTAATGCAGTACGACGTTGCGGCTATTACAGCCAAAGTCCTTGGCCTGACTGTCCCGGATGAGTGGAGAGGAAGGAGCGATTTTGTTTGTAAACAATAGAGTATTAACCGGCTTACAGTGCGCAAGGTCGAACAAACCCCGGGGGACCTTGTGCACCAGAATGCACAGATGGCCGAAATGCGCGCAAGGTCCTGCCAAGTTGGTCTGACCTTGTGCAAAGATGACCGGAAATAGTTATGAAAAAAGCTCTTGCTATTTGTTTGTCAGTGCTGGTCGGTGCCGGGGTGGCATCGGCCCAGATCAGTGTGTCCAGAAGTTTGGAGGTGACGGGGGAGATGATGGAGGCGAAGGCGGTGTTTTTGCGGGCGGAGGATGTGGATACGTTCTGCGATTTGAGCATTAACGGGCATTTTGTGGGGGCTACGAGCAACAGGTTCCGCAGGTGGGAGTGGGATGTGAAGCCTTATTTGCACGAAGGTGGAAATGTGTTGACTGGTGTGTTTCAGGATGCGGAGGCTTTGTCTGAAAAACTGAATGCGGAGTTGGAGTATCCTGTGCCGATGAGCGGGATAGGATTCGTTCCTCATCTAAATTTGATTCGCAAGCCTATCTATCAGGGTGGCTGGGACTGGGGCCCGAAGTGTATGTTCACCGGGTTTGCCGGCCCCGTGGAACTGATTCCCGTGAACGTGGCGCGAGTGGATTATCTGCGCTGCACGCAAAAGCACTACTGGTGCGGGAAATGCAAGGTTACGCTAATTGCTGAGATGTTTTCTCCTGAAGGGGGCTCTGCCGATGTGGAGTTCCGCTGCGGGGAGCAGGTTAAGCATAAGACGGTGTCTTTGAGGCCCGGTGTCAATTCGGTAACCCAGTCGTTCAATATTCGCAAGCCTAAACTCTGGTGGCCGGCTGGGATGGGGGAGCAGCCCCTCTATGATGTAAGCGTGAGTGTCGATGGCCAGACTCTGGAGAAAAAGATCGGCCTCCGCAAAATCGAGGTGGGGGAGAACCTTGCATTTAAAGTGAACGGAAATCGGGTTTTTGCCAAGGGAGCGAACTGGATCCCCTGCGATACGGATGAGGAGAAGCAGACTCCGGAGAGGTATCTGGATCTGCTCACATCGGCCAGGGATGCAAACATGAATATGATAAGGCTTTGGGGCGGAGGCAAGTTCGAAAAGGATTGTTTCTATGAGATTTGCGACTCGCTGGGCCTTCTTATCTGGCACGACTTCATGTTCGCCTGCGCCATGTATCCGGCTTCGGAAGAGTTCCTTGGGCAGGTGAGCGCCGAGATTACGCATCAGATCAAGAGGCTTCAGAGCCATCCCTCCATCGCGCTTTGGTGCGGGGACAATGAGGGAATCGACAATTACAATAAGCGAATCTGGAAGAAGACTCCGGAGGTGTACCGGGCCGATTATGAAGCCCTGGTGAATCTCCGTGGCAATCTGGTGGCCGATCTGGACCCGGAGCGCCTCTACTGGCCTACATCGCCTTGCGGCGGCCCAGGAGACCTTGACACCAACGGCTGGAACGATGACTCCAAGGGCGACATGCACCTCTGGGCGGTGTCCAAAAACGCGCGCCCGCTGGAGGAGTATTATAAGTATCGGCCAAAATTCATGTCGGAATTCGGCCACTCCTGCTTCTCCGGCCTGCTAGGGTCGATGGAGGAGCAGAAGGCCCGCATGCGGGAAAAGGGCGGCTATGAGAATATGCTGCAGAGGATTGAGAATCTGTTCAATCCCAGTTCTGAGGCCGATCTGGTATACCTGTCGCAACTAGAGCAGGCCATAGGCCTTTCTGTGGCCGCTTCCTGGTGGCGCTCGCTGCCGGAGTGCAACGGCATTCTGGTGTGGCAGTTGAACGACATCTGGGCCGGCCCGTCCTGGTCCACTCTGGAGTACGACGGCACCTGGAAACCTGCGCACTATCACCTCATGCGCGTATTTGCCGATGATGCCCCCGTTGTGCCCATTCCCGATCTGAAGGACGTTCCCGATGCGAACGTGACTGCTCAAGTATTTGAGCGTGACGGTCAGTGGATTGTGTCCCTGACTACGGACAAGCCTGCATATTACGTGTGGCTCAGCGCCCCCGGCGTGAAACGCTTCTCGGATAACAGTTTTAACCTGATGCCAGGGGAAACGAAGGAAGTGGTTTGTGAGATCTCTCCACGCGCTTCGCTTGGTCGAGATGACAATGCTACTGTCATTTCGAGCGGAGCCGAAGGCGTAGTCGAGAAATCTCTCCGCATCACGCATCTCGCCCAGCATACTTCCCCTCGCCGTGAGGTGCTGCTGCGGGACTGGGAATTCCGCAGGGAAGGGGAGGTGTGGCAGAACGTGCGGGTGCCACACGACTGGGCAATTAACGGCCCGTTTGCGGAGAACAGTGAACTGTGGAACGGTTCGGAGGGATGGGTTAACGTTCCCGGACGGACCGGCGCTCTCCCTTGGGTGGGAATAGGTTGGTATAAAACCACATTCAACGTACCTGATGGCAAGAAAGCTACACTTTTGTTCGACGGGGCGATGAGCCACGCTACAGTATGGGTAAACGGGAAAGAGCTATATTCCTGGCCCAACGGCTACAGCGCCGTTCCAGTGGATATTAGCGACGCGGTTGTCCCCGGTGAAAACACTGTTCTTGTACGCTTGGAGAACATCCCCACCAGTTCCCGCTGGTATCCCGGCGCCGGCCTGTACCGCAATGTGCATCTGATTACCACAGAGCCTGTGCACGTGCCCGTCTGGGGCGTTAAGATAACCACCCCGGAAGTCTCGGCCGATAAGGCTACAGTGTGCGTGGAAACCACCGTGGAAGGCGCCGCAGGGCAGAATGTCGTTGTCGAGACGATGATTCTGGATAAGGATGGCGTTGCCGTTTCCGGCGGCCCTTCGTTTACTATCGCGAATCCCAAGCTGTGGAGTCCGGAGGAGCCGAACCTGTACACCGCCGTTACGTCGGTTTATGCCGATGGCCGGTTGGTGGATGAGTGCAAGACAACCTTCGGTATCCGCAAGGCGGAGTTTATCGACGGGAAGGGATTCTTCCTGAACGGTAAGCCGATGAAGTTCAAAGGAGTGTGCCTGCATCACGACCTGGGGCCTTTGGGAGCCGCGGTGAGCGTGCCTGCGCTAAGGCATCAGCTGCTGATTCTTAAGGATATGGGCTGCAACGCAATCCGCACATCCCACAATCAGCCCGCACCCGAGCTGGTGCAACTCTGCGACGAGATGGGCTTCATGATGATGGTGGAGGCTTTTGACGAGTGGAAATCGGCAAAATGCGAAAACGGCTATCACAATTACTTCGACGAGTGGGCTGAAAAGGACCTCACTGGGATGATTCATGCTTTCCGCAACAATCCCAGCGTGATTATGTGGAGCACGGGGAACGAGGTTTGCCGCGTAAAAGACGACCCGCAGGAGGGGCTAGCCGAAGCCAAATTCCTCACGGAGATTTGCCATCGGGAAGATCCAACGCGCCCCGTGACAGTGGGTATGCATATGTGGCAGCGGTTCCTCGAGAAGGAATGGGTGGATGCATTTGACGTCATCGGCATTAATTATCATCCCTGGAAGTTCCTGGAACTCAGGGAAACTATCGGCGATAAGCTTATTCTTGGGGCGGAAAGCGGGTCTACGTTGAGCTCCAGGGGCGTTTATCATCTTCCTGCCTATAAGAAGCGCGATATGGAACTGAGCCCCGATCAGCAGTGCTCTTCCTATGATCTGGAGTCCACTACATGGTCCAATACTCCGGATTGCGACATCGCCATGCACGAGGACTGGAACTGGGCTATCGGCCAGTTTGTCTGGACAGGGTTCGATTATCTTGGAGAGCCTACTCCATATGAGGAGAATGCCTATCCGAATCACAGTTCCATGTTCGGCATTGTGGATTTGGCGTCCATTCCGAAGGATCGTTACTGGCTGTTCCGCAGCGTCTGGAACGAGAGCGAGCACACTCTGCATATGCTGCCACACTGGAACTGGACCGAAGGCCAGGAAGTGCCCGTGTTCGTATACACAGATGCTCCATCGGCAGAACTGTTCCTGAACGGAAGGAGCCTCGGAGTGCAGTCAAAGCAGATTTCCCGCCATAAGACAACGGGCGACAGAGAAGAGAACGTGGAAGCGCGCTATCGCCTCGCCTGGACGGTTCCTTTCGAGCCGGGCGAACTGATGGCAGTATCTCTGTCCGATTCCGGTATGCCGATGGATACCGTTTATGTGCGCACTGCCGGCGAGCCCGCGGGAATCTTGTTGGAATACGACGAGCGCCGCCTTAAGGCCGATGGCGAAGACCTCGCCTACGTTACCGTGAGCATCGTGGATGCCGCCGGCAACCTCTGCCCCCTGTCCGACGCCCCCGTGACATTCAGCGTGACAGGCCCGGGCTCCTTCCGCGCCTGCGCCAACGGCGAC
>JAGAAY010000106.1 GCA_017615065.1 Bacteroidales bacterium
ACTTATGGCCTCATGTCCACGGTGAACACCACCAGTTCTTATGCGAATCTGATGATGTATACAGCCCAGACGCGCCAGCGCGAGGTGGACGCAGCCAAGTACCGTTCATCGGGCGGCGGCGGACGCGGCTCCTTCGGCGGTGGCGGCGGCTTCGCCGGCGGCGGTCACGGCGGCGGTACACGATAGCCCATGAACTTCATCGACATACTCCACCGCGAGGTGAAACCCGCCCTCGGCTGCACTGAGCCCATAGCCGTCGCTCTTGCAGTGGCCAAGGCCACGGAAATAATCGTTGAAAACTGCCCCGGCCTCTGTCCCGACGGATGGAGGCTGCGGGCCGATTTCGACATCGACGTATCAGTGAGCGCCAACATCCTCAAGAACGGCATGGGCGTGGGCATCCCCGGCACCGGAATGGTAGGCATTCCTGTGGCTGCGGCCATGGGTGCCGTGTGCGGAGAGTCCGCGCGCGGCCTGGAGGTGCTTGTGGGGGCATCAGCCGATGCCATTGAGAGGGCCCGGGAGCTGGTATCGGCAGGCAGGGTGCACATATCGGTGGCCCCCGTGGAGCGGCTTCTGTATGTAAAGGCATCCGTTTCGGTTCCGGGCGGAGGTTCCGCCAGCGCGGAGGTCGATCCCCAGGCCTGCGCGGTAATCGAAGACGACCACGATCGCATTGTGGAAACCAGTTTCGCGGGGCACATCCTCATGAGCTCCGAATCCGGCGCCGCCGTTGCCGATGCCGGGGACGATGATTTCACGGTGCGCCAGGCCTGGGACTATGCCTTGAGCGCCCCGTTCGAAGACATTGCGTTTATTCTGGAAGACCGCACGTTGAACCTGGCCCTTGCCTGGGAAGGCCTCTCGGGCGATTACGGCTTAAGGGTTGGCAAAGCTATACGCGAAAACCAGGAGGAGGTGTTCGGCGACGACTACATGAGCTTTGCCATGGGCATGACAGCGGCGGCATCGGATGCCCGCATGGCAGGCAGCACGCTCCCGGCAATGTCAAACAGCGGCAGCGGCAACCAGGGTATCACAGTAAGCGTCCCGGTTATCGCCTATGCCATGAAATACAAGGTGGATGACGAACGCCTGGCCCGGGCGCTCATCCTGAGCAATCTCGTGGCCATCCACATCAAGCATTATCTTGGAAAACTGTCCGCCCTCTGCGGCTGCGTAGTGGCGTCCACCGGCTCGGCCTGCGGCATCGTATACCTTCAGGGCGGCGGATACGAGCAGGTGTGTTACGCCATAAAGAACATGGCGGGCAACATCACGGGCATGGTTTGCGACGGGGCAAAAGTGGGCTGTGCCATGAAAGTGGCCTCCGGCGTATCCTGCGCGGTGCAATCGGCCGTCCTCGCCCTGCGAAACACCTGCATCCCCTCCACCGACGGCATAATAGACGACGACGTGGAAAAAACCATCCGCAACCTTGGCGCCATCGGCTCCGCAGGCATGAAAACCACGGACCGCATGATCCTGGACATCATGCTCTGCAAGTAGGCTATATTATGATTCCTGCGAGATACACGAAAGAGCCATTTCGTGTATCTCGCGGCCATTCTCTACCCGGTTTTGCGGAATTTCATGCCACGAAACACACGAAACACTGTTTTCATGCGTTTCACTGATATTGGGCTTGGATGTCAGCCACGACATTACGGGCCAACCTGCGCGCTGACTCCCAACCACTCCTGCACTGCGATAACCACCATGCTAGTAGTACTGATAAAACAGGGCGATTGACTCCATGCCGGCGAAGAGCTGGCGGAGGAGGTAGCTTTCGTTGGGGGAGTGGATGGTGTCGCGTTCCAGGCCGAAACCCATCAGGAGGGGGTCCGTGCCAAGGATGCGCTGCATGTCGGCAAGGATGGCGATGCTGCCGCCGCCGCGGGAGGGGACGGGTTCGATGCCGTAGACTTCGCCCATGGCGCGGGATGCCGCCCGATACGCCGCAGAGGTTATTGGAATGAGGAATCCGTTGCCGCCCTCGCAGCGCTTGACTTCCACTTTCACGCACTTGGGGGCAATCCGGAGGAAGTGCTTCTCGAACTTCTCCGTAATGTCTTCGCTGGTCTGCCAGGGCACCAGACGCATGGAGATTTTGGCGTGGGCCACGGAAGGCAAAACGGTTTTGGCGCCCTCGCCCGTATAGCCGCCCCAGATGCCGCATACGTCCAGGCAGGGGCGGATTCCGGTGCGCTCCATGGTGGTGTAACCCTTCTCTCCGCGAACCTCGTCGATATCCAGGAAGGCCTTGTACTCGTCCATGTCAAACGGGGCGCGGGCAAGCATGGCGCGGTCATCGGCACTCAGTTCCACCACGTCGTCGTAGAAGCCGGGAACGGTTACGCGTCCGTCTTTGTTGATGAGCGATGCGATCATCTCGCACAGCACCTGTATGGGATTGGCCACGGCGCCGCCGTAATGGCCGGAGTGGAGGTCCTTGTTGGGGCCGGTGACCTTCACTTCCAGATAGGCCAGGCCGCGCATTCCGCAGTTGATGGAGGGCACTTTGTCCGATATCATCGTGGTGTCGGAGACCAGGATGACATCGGCCTTGAGCATATCCTTATGCTCCTGCACCCATGCGGGAAGGGACGGACTGCCGATTTCCTCCTCGCCCTCGAAGATGAACTTCACGTTGTGGCGCAGCTTGCCGCTCCTTAGAAGAAACTCAAACGCCTTGAGGTGCATGAACAGTTGGCCCTTGTCGTCGTTGGCGCCGCGTGCGTAGATGGCCTCTTCGCCGGTGGCGGGATCCTTGGCGATAACGGGCTCGAACGGATCCGTGCGCCACTTCTCCAGCGGCTCCGGCGGCTGAACGTCATAGTGGCCGTACACCAGCACGGTCTGCGGCGCGCCGATATCCTTGCGGCCGAACACTACGGGGTGCCCGGCGGTTTCGTAAACGCCGGCTTCATCGGCCCCGGCTTCCAAAAGAAGCTCCACGAGCCTTTCCGCGCAGCGGTACATGTCCTGACGATGTTCCTTTTTGGCGCTCACCGAGGGGATGCGAAGGAGCGAGAACAACTCTTCCTGCATCCTGGGCCAGTTTTCCTTGATGTATGTCTTCATATGGGTTCAATAATGTGTAGCAAAGATACAAAATTTCGATTTCAAATGCCAGCCATATCGCCCCCACGGCGGTGCCTATTTGCTTTATAGCAAAAAATAACTTACATTTGCAATTCACACCTGAAAGTGAATATTTTATATAAGTTACTTAGTAGTATGAAAAGAATCAAACTGATTATGGTGATTCTGGCTCTTTTTGCGGCCGTTTCGGCCTGGGCCCAGAACATCACCGTGACAGGCGTGGTTGAAGATGAGGAGGGCCTTCCGGTGCCCGGCGCTTCGGTGTTTGTCCCCGGCACTACCCGGGGCGTTATAACCAGCGACAAAGGTGTCTTCAGCCTGACGGTGCCTTCTGGGACCAGGGAAATCAAGGTCTCATGCATCGGCTATGAGGATGCGAATCTGGATATCAAGTCCTCCGGACATAAGGATCTTATAATTGTCCTGAAAGAGTCGGCAACATTCCTGGAAGGCGCCGTGGCCGTGGGTTACGGCTCGCCCAAAAAGATTGAATCGCTGGTCGGCAGCGTCACTACCGTGAATTCGGAGAGCATCCGCACGGCACCTTCTTCATCGGCCCTCGATGCACTGCAGGGCCAGGTGGCAGGTCTGGCGGTTCTCACCTCCGGCGGTGTGGCGGGCGACAACTCGGTATCCATGAAGCTTCACGGAACCGGCTCGCTGCAGACATCATCGGCCCCGCTGTACATAATCGACGGCGTGCCTTCCAGCTCCCGTTCCATCATGGCGCTGAACCCGAACGACATCGAGTCCATCTCCATCCTCAAGGACGCATCGGCAACTTCCATTTATGGCGCCCGTGCGGCCAACGGTGTGGTTCATATCATCACAAAGAGCGGCTCATATAACAACAACGCCACCATCACGGTGCGTTCCCAGTACGGTATCTCCACCATTACGGACAAGAGCCTGTACCAGAACATGATGAGCAGCTCAGAGCTGGCCCGTTTCTGGAACATTGCGGGTATCCACTCGGAGCAGTACGTGAAGGAAACCTTCTACGACAACGGTTACAACGCGGATACAAAGTGGTACAACTACGTTCAGCAGTTCAACAACCCCCAGTATCAGAACGACATCTCCATCGAGGGTGGCGGACAGAGGGTTGCATACCTGATCGGCGCATCGCAGTTCCACCAGAGGGGCTCTGCAATCGGCAACGTGTACGACCGTTTCACCATCCGTTCCAACGTCCAGGGCCGTCCGAAAGACTGGCTCAAGGTGGGTATGAACATGAACGCCACTTACGACAAGACCATCCAGAACCCCAACTGGTCCAATTCGTCCAACAACAGGAACTATACTTCCGGCGCTCTTTCATACCTCACTCTTCCGTTCTATCCGGCAATCGACCCGGAAACCGGCAAGGAGTATGTGAACGAGTATCCCGGCGGCATGATCAACCACCATACCTATATGGCCAACCGCGTCACTCCTACCGAGCGTCTCGGCCTCATGGGTACTGCCTTCCTCACCATCGACTTTACTTCGGACCTGAAATTCTCGTCCAGGGCCGGTGTTGACGGTTATATCTCCCGCTATACCGGAGTGATGAAGCCGGACTATTATCTGATGGGCGGCAGCGGCTGGAGAAGCCGCAGCTCGGCATACAGCTTCAGCTCGTCGCTCACCAATACCCTGGAATACACCAACACCAAGTGGGACGATGCCAAATTCAGCGTGCTCCTTGGCCACGAGGAACTGTTCAACGACTATGACGCATGGTCGGGATCGGTGGACAATATCATCAATCCCCGTATCACCCTCATCAGCTCCGGAGACCCTTCCACCTATGAGCTGGACGAGTCCCAGTCGCAGAGTTCGTTCCGTTCCTTCTTCGGACATGCCGATTTCACCCTGAACAACAAGTACATCTTCGACGCCTCCGTGCGTGCCGATGCTTCTTCGCGTTTCGGCGCATCCAACCGCTGGGGTATGTTCTGGTCGGGCGGTCTGCTGTGGAAAGCCAAGAGGGAAGAGTTCCTGAAGAATGTAGTATGGCTCAACGACCTTAACCTGAAACTGAGCTACGGAACCTCGGGTAATGCCAACATCGGCGACTATACCGGTCTTAATCTCCTTGCGGAAGGCGGCATCTACAACGGCACCAACGGCCTGTATTTCGGCCAGCCGGAGAACCCGGACCTTTCCTGGGAAAAACAGGCCCTGCTTACCCTGGCCGTTACCGGTAAGGTTTTCGGCAACCTGGACTTCGACATCGAATGGTATAACAGGAAAACCACCGACATGCTCATGAGCGTGCCCATTCCCGCAACCGTGGGCTTCAGTTCCCAGACCAGGAACGTGGGCGCTCTCCAGAACCGCGGTATTGATGTGACCCTGGGTTACGACATACTTCGCACTCGCGAATATTTCCTGCACTTCCAGACCACGTTCAACTACAACGCGGAAAAGGTGCTTGAACTCTTCGACGGCCGCGACCGCTGGGAAATCACCAATACCGGCGTTGCATTCGTGGTGGGCCAGCCTGTGATGTACTACTATCCCATCTATGCCGGCGTGGACAGGAATACCGGTAAACCCACCTGGTATGTCCCCAATCCCGACGACATCGACACTCCTACCATGGAAACCACTACGGACGAGTTCTCCGAGGAAGCCCTCACCCAGAACACCGGCCTCAAGCGTCATGCTCCCGTCAACGGCGGCTTCAGCTTCTCCGGTGCCTGGAAGAGCTTATCCTTCCTGATGGACTTCTCCTATGTGCTGGGCAAGTATATGACAAACAACGACGCATATTTCTATGCGAACCCCAACAACTTCGCCGATAACAACCAGCACAAGGAGATCTCCGATTTCTGGACGGAAACCAATCCGGATGCCCAATGGCCCGACTGGCGCCAGGGAGTCATGATGCAGTTCGACACCCATCTGGTGGAGGATGCGTCGTTCCTCAGGCTCAAGAACCTCCAGATCGGTTATTCCCTGCCCAAACGCGTCCTTTCCGCGATGCCGTTCATGAGCGACATGAAGATTACCTTCACCGGCCGCAACCTGCTTACTTTCACGAAGTATTCCGGTATCGACCCTGAAGACGACACGAACGTTTCCCTGGGTCTGCCTGCCAACTCCAAGCAGATGCTCCTGGGTCTTGAACTCACTTTCTAAACCATGCAAGCTATGAAAAACACGATTAAATATTTGTTTGTCGCAGCTGCCATTGCAGCAGTTTCCGCTTGCGATATGAACCTCACCCCCACGAGCGCAATCGTATATGAGCCGGGCGGACAGGTTATAGCCACCCACGAGGACCTTTTGCAGTTCGAGGCAGGAATCCTGTCGAACTACCGCGCCATCCACGGCGGCATGTACAATATCATCGAAGATGTGATGACCGACGGTTTCAACGCTTCCGCCGGCTTCGGCAATAACTACGGCGGCGTACACCGTACCGACGACAGTTTCACATCCAGCGACAGCTACATCGACGCATACTGGGGCAACCACTATATCGTAATCAAGAATTACAATGTCCTGATCAACGCCCTTAAGGATGAAATCAACATCCCCGCCGGCTCCGAGGCCAAGGCCGAAATCGTGAAGGGCGAGGCATTCATGTTCAGGGCGGAGGCCTACATGAACCTGGTGCGCCACTTCGGCAAGAACTACGATCCTGCCGATGCAACGTCCCTGGGCGTTCCCATCGTCCTTGAATTCGACCTTTATGCCAAGCCGAAGAGGAATACCGTCCAGGAGGTTTACAAGCAGATCAAGGCCGATCTCGACTCTGCCGCCCTCTATCTGGCCGGCGTGCCCGGAGAGCTCCAGGCCGATCATCCCACGATCGACTGCGTGAACGCGCTGTATGCCCGTTATTATCTGGACACGAAGGATTATCCCAACGCGGCGCTGTATGCCAAGAAAGTCATCGACACGGAAAAGTACACCCTTTCCGATACTGCCGATAAACTGAAGGCGGAGTTCCGCAACGATGTGGGCACCGAGGCCATCATGCAGATGTACGGCTCGCTCCAGGAACTTCCCAACGCCACAAGCGTGTACACCAGCATGTTCTCTTCCCAGGACCACGACGTCTGCTTCCGTTCCCTGTTCCTGCCCTCAAAGAAGCTTATCGACAGCTATGGCGGCACCGACATCCGCAAGACCGTATGGTTCACCACTACGGATTACTACACGGAAGTGAACGGCTCTTACTACCGCGGTGACTTCTACACCTTCGTCAAGTACCTTGGAAACGCCAATCTTTATTCCGGAGACGTTCCCAACGGCGTCCAGATGTGCAAGCCTTTCCTGATCAGCGAAATGTACCTTATCAGGGCGGAGGCTCTGTGCATGCAGGATAATATCCTTGGGGCAAAATCCACGCTCAACACTCTTCAGACCAAGCGCGGCGGTACCAAGACCGGCGGCGAACTTGAGGACATTCAGGACGAATGGTTCCGCGAGACCGTTGGCGAGGGCATGCGCTGGACCTGCCTCAAGCGATGGGGCATCGGCTTTGCCGCCCGTGCCGCCCAGAGCGGCACCCTGGCCAAAAAAGCCGTGATGGAAGGTCCCAGTTACGATGGCCGCAGCATGGAGGCAAGCGACAGGGCGTTCCTGTGGCCCATTCCCGCCGATGAAATCAGGCTCAACGAGAATCTTAAGCAGAATCCCGGTTACGGTAACAATTAAAGGAAAAGAAGTATGAAAAAGATATATCTGATTTCAATTGTGCTTCTTGCACTGGCGGGCATCTCATGCAGCCGCCTGGCGGATTTTACCGAAATTCCGTATGTGTATTTCCCGTCGCCCACTATTTCCGTATATGAGGATACTGGTGTGGTAGAGATTCCTGTCAAGGCTGTTGCCGATGTGGCATTCACACTTACTTTCGATACCGAGGACGGCGTGAAAACCGACAAGGCCACCGGCCTTCCCGTTCCAAACGGAGCGGAAGGTACCGACTATGACATAGTGGACAATGATTCCCGTATCCTGGTATTTGCCGCGGGTGAAACCCAGAAGACCATCAAGGTTAAGATTACGGATTTCACGGGCACGCTTACGGGAAACAAGGATTTCACCATCAGGATGACCGGTTCCGGAAACGAGGTGAGCAAGGGTGGTTACTCCTACTGCAAAGTGACAATCATAGACAACGACCACCCGCTCAAGAGCATCTTTGGCGAATATACTGCAACGGATGCTGACGGTCAGGGCTGGACGCTCACTCTTGCCGCGGATCCCGACAACTGGTATACGACATTCATCGACGGTATCGTTCCTACGTTCGCGGGAGACTGGGTTGGCAAGGGCATCCGCCACTATGTGCCGGCAAACGTAGCGGAAGATCTTTCCACAATTACCGTCAATTTCGGTTATAAACTTGCCGATAAATACAACGGCGACGACATCGTCATTTACGGATATGACGGACAGTATGTCTACTCCGGCGGTAGCGTGTCGTTCCATAAGACTGCCGACGGTTATAAACTGGACGGGAACAAGGGCTTCGCCGCCATCCATGAGGAGGGAGGAAAGCTTTACCTCGCCGCATCCAATGCAATCGTAACGGCACCTATTACTCTTGTCAAGAAATAATCAAAACATAGTATTATGAAAGCAACGTTTTTAAAATCGGCTCTCCTGACACTGTGCGCAGTGTGCATGCTTGTTGCATGTAAAAAGGAAAAAGACAACTTGAGCGTGAGCATCAGCGCTACTTCACCCACCTATGTCGAAGGCAAGGTAGATCTCATTATTGCCCTCTCCGAGGTTTCAACTGCGACTGTTTCGGCATCGATCGCCGCTTCCGGCGACATCCCTGAGGCCGCGCTTTCTTTCGACAAGAAAGTGACAATCCCCGCAGGTTCCGTAACGGCAACCGTTCCGGTTACTGTTGACGCTTCCGCGCTTGAGGCCGGCACTTATGAGACAACCTTCACCATTTCTTCCGTTACCGGAGGTTCAATCAGCGGTTCCAGGAACTCCTGCAAGGTGTCTCTGGTAATTGATCCGTCCGAGATCCTCCCTCAGGTTTCGATTCCCAGCTACAGCGAAGCGTTCACATCCGGCAAGGCTGTCTTCAAGGTGGCCCTTGACCGCAGTGCGGAAGCCGACGTGGTTGTGAATTTCGAGGTCAAGACCGATCTCGGCGAGTATCAGGCCGTTCCTGCATCGGCCCTCACTTTCGCCAATCCCGTCACGATTCCCGCCGGTTCCACCGAGCTGGACGTTGAAGTGACCCTGGACGAAAGCGTTCTCACCAAGGGCCAGAGCTATTATGCAGTAATCTCAATCGCATCCGTGAGCGAAAACGCAAAGGTTGCAGCCCGCAAGGTTCAGACCTATATCGAGGCCCTCGTCAACATTGAGGCTAATCTGCGCAGCGACTGGTCGGTAACCTTCGCAGGAGAATATGTGAAGGACGAAAAGACGTACCATAGTATCCAAACCGCCGGAATGGGCGAAGAAGGTACATATTACATCTTCGTGTTCGAGGGTGGTTATGTCGCCGCAAACTTCGAGAACCCCACTGATCTTGCACAGACGCTCGAGAAGGTGGTAAGCAAGTATATCGGCACTGAGAATGCCTACCAGATCAAGAAGGGCGAAACGGGCTGGCTTTACAACATCTTCCCCATCGGCGCATATGAAATCTGGCTCTTCGGCTGCACTGCCGAAGGTCATATTACCGGCGACTATACCACCAGCACCTTCCACATCGACGCAACTGCCGAAGAGTTGGAGGCTTACAACAAGTGGCTCGGTGAGTGGAACGTAACCCGCAAGGATCTTACCGACAAGTGGGAGATCACCCAGAAGTATCCCGGCGGAAGCTTCTACATCCAGGGTATCGACGGAACCTCTACCGTGATTTCCGACATTCTTGTGGAAGCCGATTATGATACCGCCAACGACCAGATCATCATTTATGCACAGGACTGCAAGATCTGGACATACAAGGGCGTAGATTACACCGTGGGCCTGCTTGGCATCACCACCGCCGGCGGTCTGGTCTCCGGTAGTTTTGATCTTGCAAAAGTCCAGAAGGTTGACGAGAACACCGCTACCATCGTCAGCGGCGGACAGGTTACTCTGTCCAGCGGCACCTATGATGTGGGAGGTATGACCTTCATGGCTTATGATGAAAATGGCAGCGGTTACGTATTCAACGGCCAGACCTTCTACACCTGGCCCGAAACCATGACCAGGATCATTGCCATCAATGACGATCCTGTTTACAACGCATTCCTTGGCAAGTGGAACATCAAGCGCAACGATTCCGAATGGGACTCTGAAGCAAAGGATTGGAAAGATCTGGGAGAAGTGACCGACGTCTGGGAAATCACTCCCAAGCTGGCCGGTTACAGCTACTATATTTCCGGAATCGAGGGATATGATGATCTCATCATCAAGGCCGATTACGATGTTACCAGCGGCTCATTCACCGTGAGCGAACAGAACTTCACCGTGGATGATTATTCCTTCTGCCTCGCCGGTTTATTCCACTATCCGGGAGATGCATCGAACGAGGAAGGAGACTATCTCTATGATAGCGGAGCAACCCTGTTCACGGCAACCAAGGACGGTGATGTAATCAATATGGCTGTTGGCCAGGCCGGCAGTTACGGCGACTTCCTGTCCATGCAGGTGTATGAAACCGCCGACGGCAAGTATTATAACCTGCACGACGAAGGTTATGCACTGCCCAACACCCTTACCAAGTATGTTGAGCCCTCAAGTGCACCCCGCCATATATTCCGCAGCGGCCGCTTTATGGCTCCGGCAACCCGCAGCTTTGCTACCGGCAAGAGCCGCAGGTCGTCAATGCAGCGCGCCAAGCTTTTCGCCAAAGACGGAAGGAAGGTTGAACGCAACGCATCTGTAAGATAGCACAGCGATGAAACGGATTTCACTGCTTCTGTTCGCGCTGGCCCTGTTTGTTCAGGCCACGGCCCAAAACTACGACTACAAGCCGCGCGAAACATGGCCTTATCTGCTTGAGGAATTCACTTCCGGAGGTGTCCATACCTCCGGAGGTGACAACCTCAATGAAGGGTGGTACAACGTTTCCGTCATCGACGGGAAGCTCCACTATATCAAGGACGGCAGGATAATGGAGGCCGATATGCGCCTTATCCAGTATGCCCGGATTGGCCGGAAGATGTATGTGAACCGTTTCGGAAAGATGGAAGAGGTTGTGGCGGAGGAAGGCCCCTATATGCTCTTGCGCTCGGCCATCATCGACATGGACGAGTTTGCAAAGGCCGATATAGGCTACGGGGTAAGTTCCGCCACGGCATCGACCCAGAACCTCACCGGCATGGACATTTCCGGCATCTCCCAGAACATGGAGCTCGAAGCGGCAATCGCCGGAGCCAAGGTGGGAAAGGTGCTGCCGCTTAAAATCCAGTACGGCTTCATGCTCGGACCCAGGTGGATCGAAGCGTCGAAGAGCGCCGTACTGGCACTGCCCGGAATAGACATCCCTGCCGCGAAGGCCTTTTTTAAACAGGAGAAGATAAAGTGGAGCAAGCCGGAATCCCTTGCCAAAGTGCTGAAGTATCTCTCCGACAATAATCTTTAGGATACCGCAATGAGACGTTTTTCGCTGATGGCTGCGCTGGCGGTCCTCTTTGTATGCGCGTGCAGCAAGGAGGCCGATGCGCCCATGACCAAAAACCCTGTCTGGCAGAGTTCCGAGCCTTTCGGCTCCGTGTTCCAGCCGGGACAGATAAATGTGTATTTCGACGACGCCATGGTGGCCATGATCGAAGCCGGTGCTGATGCTGTGTCAGTGCGCACCAAGGCTCCGGGCCTGAGCGAGGCAATGGAAGAGCTGGGCGTGGTTTCTTTCGAGCGAGTTTTCCCGGTGGACGATGAGTTCGAGGAGGATCACCGTGCGTTCGGGCTTCACCGCTGGTACAGGGTCCGCTTTGAAGGCGGTTCTCCCTCGGAAGCCGCAGCAGAGCGTTTCCTCCTGCTGGACGGAGTTCAGAACGCCCGTCCTGTGTACAGGGAAAAGACCGACGAAACATTCTTCAACGACCCTCTCGAAAACCGTCAGTGGCATTATCATAACGGCAGCACCACCATTCATTCCGACGTGAATGTGGTCCCGGTATGGAAAAACTACACCACGGGCAGTTCCAAGGTGATAGTTTCCGTTGTGGACGGCGGTATCGACCAGCAGCACGAAGATCTTGCAGCGGCGGTTGTCCCCCCGGGAGAGAACGGCAGCAAGAATTTCATGCGCAACAACACCGGTTACCGCATTGTGGCCCATGATCACGGAACCCACGTTGCAGGTACCATCGGCGCTGTGAACAACAACGGAAAAGGCGTTTGCGGCCTTGCTGGCGGCGATGCAAAGAACGGCGTCTCCGGCGTTCGCCTCATGTCCTGCCAGGTATTCCAGGAAGGCCTTTCCGGAGGTGCAAACTTCGAGGCCGCGATAGTTTGGGGCGCCGACCACGGAGCCGTTGTGAGCAACAACAGCTGGGGGCACGATTTCAAGGATGCCAACGGCAACTACAACAAGGATGCGGCCGAGCAGAGTCACTATTTTTACCTCCAGCCGAATGAAGGGCAATACCATGATTCCCTGAAGGACGCCATCGACTATTTCAGTGCCAAGGCCGGAAGGTCATCGGTCAACGGTCCTCAGAGGAGCGACAGCCCCATGTCCGGCGGCGTGGTATTCTTTGCTGCGGGCAATGACGGACGTCCTTATGGTCCCCCAGCCGAATATCCCGGCGTTATTGCCGTGGGGGCCGTAACAAGTCGCGGAGCCCGTTCCAATTTTTCCAACTACGGAGAGTGGGTGGATATCTGCGCCCCCGGTGTGGGCGTCATAAGCACAACGCCCGATAACACTTATTCGGAAATGAGCGGAACCTCCATGGCCTGCCCCCATGTGGTGGGCGTGGCGGCTCTGGTGGTGTCCTACTGCGGAGGCCAGGGCTTCACGCGCGAGCAGCTTTGGGAAAAGATGATAGGCGGTGCGAACAGTGCCGATTTCCCTTCGTCCTACCGCATCGGCCCGCTTGTGGATGCGCTCGGCGCAATTACCTATGGAACAGGCGAGCCGCCGGAGAAAGTGACCGATTTTACCGTGGACGAGGTTGTGTCCAACAACATAACCGTTTCGCTCCGCGTACCGTCAGACCGTGACGGCCAGCCGGCATACGGTTTCCGCCTCCTGGCAGCAGAGAGCCTGAGCGCTCTCCAGAGCTGCAATCCCCGAAGTCCCGGATCTTCTGTCTTCTATGGCGATTTCCTCAGCAGGGACGCCGCAATCGGCGATCTTATCACCGGCACAGTGGGTGATCTGGGCTTCAACAAGCAGTACTACATTTCCGTTTCCGCATTCGATTACGGAAGGAATTTCTCGGAAATCACCAGCGTAAAGACAATCAATACCGGCAGCAACCACGCTCCTGTAATCACCACGGCATATGCAGGCGATTTCAAGTTCCATGTACACGAGCGCTTCCAGATTCCGTTTACCATAACGGATGAAGACCGCCATGTGGTGAACGTGCAGTTCGACAAGGATGCAAACGACGCCGGCGGCGTTCTTTCGCTCCTTGAAAGCACCAAGGCCGATGAATACGTGCTTCAGGTTCTTGGCATTGCTTCTCCGGAAGGCAAGTACCACGGAGTTCTCACGGCATCGGACAACTACGGCTTGTCTGCAGTATATGAGATCGATTACGAGATTCTGCCCAACGAGGCCCCTGTAATAGTGAAGCCCATGGACAACTATATGCTCAATGTCGCAGGGCAGGTTGTGAAGATCAATACTGAAGACTATATCGTGGATCCCGACGGCGAAACGCTTAACTACGCAATAAGCATTTCCGACAATTCCGTGGTCCACGTGAGCCAGAGCGCCGCGAGCGCAGTCCTTACCCTTACGGCAATTGCCGATTCCGGTCTGGCCACCGTCACGCTGTCGGCAACTGATGCCGGCGGAAAGAACGTCACTGCATCATTCAAGGTGCTGGTCCGTTCGGCCGAACAGGAAATCCAGGCCTATCCCAACCCGGTAGTGGAAACGCTTTACGTGGGCACTGGCCAGACGCCGGACGATGCCAAAATAAGCATCTACAACGCGGCGGGCGCGATGGTATACTCAACTACGACGAAATGCAGCGCCTTCGAGCCGGCGGAAATCAATATGAGGACAGCCGGTCCCGGACTTTATTCCCTGAAGGTGGAATATGGCGGCAAGGTTTATATGAGCAGTCTTATAAAGAAGTAGCGGTATGAAAAGAATTGCAGCCATAGTACTGTTTGCCGTCGCAACGATGTCGGCATTCGCCCAGGGAACGGCCATGGATTTCATCAGGGCCGACAGGAATCCCGCAACGCTCGGCCTCGCCGGCGCCGGTTCCGCATCCTTCTCCGTAGGAACTGCATTTACGGCATTTGGCAATCCCGCCCTGGTCCCCCTTTCGGAGCACTCATATGACTTCGCAGGAGTTTTTGGCGTGGCTCCTTCGGGCGATTCCCACTCTACGCTTTATGGCGGCGGAGCATCGGCCCGTTTCGGCGGGTTCGGTGTCTCGGCAGCGTATCTCGGCGGCAAGTATCCGGAAATTCCGCTGTACAGCGAAGGCGGCGGCGCTTCCGGACATGCAACCCCCAAGGACATGATGACGGCTCTTGGCCTTTCGTTTGCGATAGGGGAGAATCTCTCCTTTGGCGCAGTTGGCCGTTATGCGACATCGGCCCTTGATGCAAAGACCACCCTCACTTCCATCAGTGCCGATATCATGGCGCTGTACCGTCGGGACGCCTTGAGCGTAACCGCCGGCGTGGTGAGCCTGGGCCCCAAGGTGAAATCCGTGAGCAACAGAACTTATCCCCTGCCGGCATCGGCAAAAGTTGCAGCTGCGTACAAGATGGGGTTCGGAGACCTCTCCACAGAGGTTATGGCCGATGTGGATTATTATTTCAGCGGAAATTTGGGCGCGGCCCTGGGCGTGCAGGGAAGCTACAAGGATATGGCATTCCTGCGTCTGGGCGGCCGGCTTGCAACCGCTAAAGAGGATTTCAACGTGGCTCCCGTTCCGTCGATGTTCACTGTCGGCGCGGGCGTGAAGCTGTTCGGCGTTGTCTTTGACGCCGCCTATGTTATCGGCGGTCCCGTCATGGCCGGCCTGGGATACAGGTTCTGATTCCGTTAATGAAACGCCTGGTTATACTTCTTTTAGTGGTGCTTGGCGCCTGTTCCGGGAAGGAACAATCGGGGCTCAAGTATCGCTTCGCATCGCAGGAGGAGGGGCGCCGGCTGAAACTGGAGGACACCGCCTACTACAACTCACTCTCGCAGACCGACATCGATTGGAGGCTGCAGAGCAGCGGCCAGTCGATCGACGAGTTCAAGGCCGTTGCCGCATCGGAAATACAGGAGTTTACCGACGAGGAAAAGCAGGTCCTGTCAAAAGTGATGGCCTTCATCGAGGCCAGGACTGCCGAACTTGGTTTCCGGATGCCGGTAACGGACGAGATAATCTTCATCAAGTCCGACATGGCCGATGAAGCTCACATGGGCGGCTACACCATGTGTAATAAGATTTATCTCGAAACCGGGCTGTTGAATCTCATGACCGGCGGCTACCGGTCCGATCCCCAGTACGATGCCGACTATCTTGAATACCTTGTCCAGCTGTCACACACTTTCATTTCCCATGAAATCTTCCACTGCCTGACCCGCAACGATGCGCAGTTCCGCCAGCTGGTGTACAGCCTCATCGGCTTTACGGTAATGGACCACGAAGTGGAGTTCGGCCCCACAGTAAGCAACCTGCTGCTTCACAACCCCGACGTTGAGCACATCGACAACTGGGCAGAATTCACCATCGGCGGGGAAAAACGCCGCTGTGCCCTCGTCGCCGTATTTCCCGGCTCATATGCCGATGCCGCCGCAGAGGACCCAGACCTTACTTTCTACGGCAGCCTGCAAGGCGTCCTGGTTCCGCTGGATAATCCCGACACCACGATTCATATAGAAGACGCAGAGGATTTCTACGACATGGTTGGACGCAACACCGACTATGTCTGGGCCCCCGAAGAATGCCTTGCCGACAACTTCAGCTACCTCATCTCCTTCGGCTTCAACGGCCACTACGACCTTGACCCGGACACCCGCAAAGTAGTCTTTATCCCCTACGGGACCCCGCAGCTCATCCGCGCCCTCCATAAAGCCCTCCTGGACTATTGCCCCGCGGATTAGATCAGTTCCATCACGAGGGACATTTCGCCGAAGGAGACGGGGGCGCCGGAGTATTTTTCAACGAAGGAGCGGGTTACCTGGCCGCGCCAGACTATGTCGTCGCGGGAGCGGAGGGGGAGTTCCACTTCAAAGCCGTAGCTTTTGGAGTTGTATTTCACTACGGCGGAGCATTTCCAGGTAGTCTGGCTGCCGCCGTCGTCTTCCACTATCATGAAGCCGCAGGAGGTGAGGCTTTTGGTCCACTCCGACACAAGGAGGGCACCAAGGGGGATGTCCTGGCCGATTTGGCTGCGCTGGACCACAATCATAAAATCCGTGATTGTGGGCTGGTACAGGCGCAGTTCGGCCTCCGTGCTTGCCTTGAAATTCTCCACCGCTCCGCATTTGAAGAAGAATTCAGCGCCGCCGGCGAACCAGGAATCGTATTGCCTCTCCACCTTCATCGATTTAATTACCAGCGTACGGATATCGGTGGTTGCCGATGCCCTGGGACGCACAATCACCTCACCGCCGCCGGAACCCCATGAGGGATCTTCCCTGCGAAGCAGTTCAAGCGAGGTGTATCCTGCATCTGAATTGCGGTTTATCACCCACACGGGCCGCTCGCGCGCCACTTCTTCCGTTACCACAATCTCCCCGCCGCCAATCACATAACCCATATTGGCATCACTGTCATCACCCGGATCATATGTGATAACGGGAGCTGAAGAGCCATCCCAGGCTTGTGCATACGGCCAGTATATCTGAAGGTCCGATGATGAAAGGTCCCGCAGGTAATCTTCCGGATCCCCATAATCCTCTCCTGAGAGGCCCTTGGTGCCGGAACGCACGGCCGATTCAATCAGATCCCGGAGCGGCGTATCATAAGACACCGCTTTGGACGGCATGTCCCCCACCCCCGAGCCCGGGCTGGCGAACAACTGTTTCATGGTATATTCCTCGTCATAGCCGTTTCCGGACGAAGAGCCCACGGCATCGGCAACTTCCTTCATCTGGGACGGGCCGATGGGAAGGGTGGACAGAAGGCGTGCAAGGCCGTCCATGGGGACTGTGGTCATGGTTTCTTCCGGAATCTCGCGAGGCTTTTCCGGATCGATCATTGCGCAGGCGGACATCAAGCCGGCCGCAAGCAGTAAAACGGTACTCTTTTTCATCTTTTGACACCCGGTTCTAGTTCCGGTTTCCTTGCCACAAAGTACCGAATACTTATCCGTGTTAAGGAATGTGCACACGGATAAGTTTAAAAATCATCGACAGGAATGCCTACAAGGCCTCTTTCATATAGAAGACAAAGCGGTTTTTGTCGTAAAAATCTTTCACGAGCTCCGCATTCCGGAAAGGCTCTTTTGAAAATATCGCCAGCGTCTCCTTGCCAAGGACCTCATTTATCTCAGTGATTCCCTTGCCTTCCGGCGGAAGCAGACGCTCCGACCAGGCAGCAACGGCGCGGTAAAACAGCAGTGGGTCGTCATCCGGCACGAACAGAGCTTCCGAAGGCTCGTATTCCAGCACATTTTTCCTCATCTGCGGCTTTTCCCTGTCCATTATATATGGCGGGTTGCTCAGAATCAGGTCAAACTGCCCGGTAGAGGGAATCTGCGTCAGATCAAGCACATCGGCCTGTATAAAAGAAGGGGCCAGTGCGCCAGAGGCCTTCATTTCGCCGGAAAAATCCTGCGCCTTGGCAACCTCCAGGGCCGATGTCGACTTGTCCACGCCCACAACCTGAACGCCCGGCACCGACAAAGCCACCGTCCATGCAATGTTCCCAGAACCGGTGCAAAGGTCCAGGACTTTCACCGGCTTTGCTTTCTTGCCGAAAGGAACGCGCATCCGCTGTATGCGGGAAGCAATCTTTACGGCTTCCCGTGCCAGGAGCTCGGTTTCCGGACGGGGAATGAGGACGTCCGGGGTTATGTGGAATTCTCTTCCGCAGAACTCCACCTTACCTATTATATATTGTATAGGTTCACCGGCCTTAAGCCTTTCCAACGCTGCACGCAAAGGCTCAATACGCTGAGGGGAAATAACGTACTTGGGCTCTACGATATGGGTATAGTTCTTTGTTCCCAGGACATCTTCGCACAGCATAAGCACGATATTCCGTGCCTCGGCCGTGGGGTACAGCGGTTCAAGGGCAGCGATGCCCTCCCTGATAAACTCCGTAAGAAGCATCAGGCGTTGTCGATGATCTGGTTGAGGAAGCCGGTAATGTCCATTCCGGCGGCGCGAACCATCTTGGGAACAAGCGAGGCCGATGTCATTCCGGGGATAACATTTACCTCAAGGAAGTAAATGCCGTCCGGAGCGGCGATATAGTCCATGCGAACAAGACCCTTGCAGCCAAGATGCTTATAGATGCGTGCCGATATCTCCTGGATTTCCCCGGCCAGGCTGTCCGGAATCTCCGCCGGGCAGACCTCCTTGCTCAGGCCGTTGTATTTGGCGTCATAGTCGAACCATCCGGTCTCGGAGATAATCTCGATAACCGGCAGGGCCTTGACCTCCTTGCCGTTGAAATAAACGGCGCAGGTGAGTTCGTGCTCGCATTTGATGCCTTTTTCCACAATCACGGTTTCCCCTTCCGAGAAGGCGAAGCGGATGGCTTCAGGAAGCTTGGCGGGGTTGTCCACCTTGCTTATGCCAAAGGAGGACCCTCCGTCCGTGGGCTTCACGAACAATGGCAGACCCAGTTCTGCGACAACCCTTTTGCTGAACTCTTCCACATCTTCCCCGCCCTTGCGGATGAATGCGTCCGGGGCCAGCTTCACGATGCCGGCGCCCTTGAGGTAGCTCTTGCAGGCATATTTGTCGAAAGCCACGGTGGTGACAAAGGCGCTGCAGCTGGAGTGGGGTACGCCCAGCATCTCCAGATAGCCTTGCAGCAGGCCCGTTTCTCCGGGTGCACCGTGCTGCATGATGTATGCGAAATCGAACTTTATCTTTTCGCCCAGGACCATTACCGAGAAGTCCGTTTTATCCACTTCCGGCTGTGCTCCCTCCGGGAAGGTCTGGCGCATGGAAAAGGCCTTGCGCATGGCGACAAGTTTCCATTTGCCGAAACGGGCGAAAATCTCATAAACGTCATAACGGGTGTCGTCGATGCGGGAGGCGGTGTATTCTCCGCTCCTGCACGCCACTTCCCATTCCGATGAATCGCTGCCGTAGATTACGGCGATGCTCTTATAATCAGCCATTATTCAAAGTAATAGTCTTCCAGGGTTTCAATTGCTCCACCTTCGCCTGTGCTGATGACTCCCTCCGCGTTTTCACCGCGTTCTCCGCCCAGCAGCACAGCCCCTTCACAGTATGTACCGTATGCGCCTTCGGGGAACTTGTCGTCGGCGGAGATTCCAAGGGTGCCGTCGGCCAGGACCTTCTTCATCCAGATGCCCCAGATGGGCAGGGCCATGTTGGCGCCCTGTCCAAGCGCACCGTTGGTGAAGTGTACGTAGCGGTCTTCTCCGCCCACCCATGCGCCTGCGGTGATGTTGGGGGTATATGCGATGAACCAGCCGTCCGAGTTGTCGTTGGTGGTTCCGGTCTTGCCTGCGATGTCTCCCTTGAGGCCGTACTTGTAGCGGAGGCGTCCGCCGGTACCGCCGTCAACAACGCCGCGCATCATGCCGATCATCTTGTACGATGCAAGTTCCGTGATGGACTCGCGCCTGCGCGGAGAATATCGGCCCAGCACATTGCCTTCGCTGTCCTCGATGCGGGTGACGAACATGGGATATGTATAGACTCCCTGAGAGGGGAAGGTATTGTATGCCGATACCATCTCGAACACCGACAGGTCCGATGAACCAACGCACAATGCGGCAACCGGTTCGATATGGCTGTTGATGCCCATCTTGTGCATCTGGGCCACCACCGCTTCCGGCCCGAACTGCTGCATGAGGAATGCCGACAGGGAGTTGGAGCTGGCGGCGAGACCCCATTTCAGAGGCATTGCCGCGCCGTTTGCGTGAGGATCCGAAGGAGACCAGGTTCTGTCACGGCCGATGACGATGACCGGCGGCGTGTTGTATACCTGGTCGCAGGGAGTCATGCCGGACTCCATGGCCAGCGAATACAGGAAAGGCTTGACCGTGGAGCCGATCTGGCGGCGTCCCTGACGGATATTGTCGTACTTGAAGAAGCGGTAGTCAGGACCGCCCACGTATGCGCGGATGTGCCCGGTCCTGGGTTCTATCGCCATGAATGCGGCCCTGAGGAAGGACTTGTAGTAGCGGATAGAATCGTCCGGGGTGAGGAGCGTATCCCTGTAGCCGGGCTTGCTCCATGTGAACACCCTCATGTGCACGGGCTGTGTGAAGCTCTTCGCGATTTCCGTTTCCGAATAGCCGGAAGCCTTCATCATGCGGTAGCGGTCGCTCCAGTGACGGGCCTGGTCCATGGCCGTGTTGATGTATTTCTGCGGAGTGCCGTTGGTATACGGGGGATTGCGGCGATAGCGCAGTTCCCTGTTGAAGGCGTTCTGAAGGTCTTTGCTCAGGTGCTCCTGAACGGCCTCTTCCGCATAAATCTGCATCTTGTAGTTGATGGTGGTATATATGCGCAGGCCGTCGCGGTCCAGGTCATAGGCCGATCCGTCCGACTTGAAATTCTTGTTGAGCCAGCCGTACAGGGGGTCATCGGCCCAAAGCAGGGAGTCTGCCTGGTATTCCTCTATATATTCATAGTCCCTGCGGCGGGGTTTCTCCGCGCTCATGGTTCTGCGGAGCATGTCCCTGAAGTAGGGGCCCACGCCGGTGGTACGGTCTACGGTACGCGCGTAAAGCTTGATGGGGAGCTGCTGGATGGAGTCGCTCTCGTGGCGGGTGAGATAGCCCGACTTGCACATCCTGTCCAGAACCAGGTTGCGGCGCTCCAGGGCCTTGTCCGGGTTGAGGATGGGATTGTAACGCGTGGGCTTGTTCACCATGCCCACCAGCACCGCGCTTTCCTCCGGCTTGAGATCGATGGGCTTTTTATTGAAGAAATAGGCCGATGCCGAATGGATGCCGTAGGAGTTGGCTCCGAAGAATACGGCGTTCAGGTACATGTCGATTATTTCTTCCTTGGTGTAGTTGCGCTCCAGTTTCACCGCGGTGATCCATTCGCGGAGCTTCACCCACACCATGCGGAGCTTTCCGGAACCTTCTCCACGGGGATACATGGTCTTGGCGAGCTGCTGTGTGATGGTGGAGCCGCCACCCTGAGACGAGTCGCGGGAAAGAAGCGTTTTCACGAGCACGCGCCCGAGGCTCTTGAAGTCGATTCCCGAGTGTTTGTAGAAACGGATGTCTTCCGTTGCCACCGTTGCCTGCACCAGGTTGGGGGCAAGTTCGTCGTATGCCACGAACGAACGGTTCTCAATGTGGTAGGTGGTGAGGATTTCGCCTTCTTCAGCAATAACCTGGGTTGCCAGCTTGGTTTCCGGCTTTGCAAGTTCCTCCATGGTGGGGATGTCCGAGAACCCCCACACTATGATCAGAAGCACCGTCATCAGGACGATGGGAACCAGCAACAGTATCCAGAACCAGCGGATTATCTTCTTCTTTAAAGCGTCTGTCATCTCAAAAAATTTATGGTTGCGACAAGACCTTAGGTCTTGCGAAATACATCGAGTTACAAATTTAACAACAAAATTTGGAAATATCCCCGATTTGTGGTTTACTTTGCAAAAATATTTGGGTATGGAGGGAAAAAATCTTGTAATCGTCGAGTCTCCCGGAAAGGTGAAGACGATCCAGAAATATTTGGGCGGCGAATTCACTGTGAGGGCCAGCAAAGGCCACATCAGGGATTTGCAGGAGCGCAAGCTGAGCGTCGACATCGACCACGGGTTCAAGCCGGAGTACGTCATTCCGGCGGATAAGAAAAAGCTGGTTTACGAACTTAAGAAAATGGCCGATGAGGCCTCTACCGTGTGGCTGGCTTCCGATGAAGACCGTGAGGGAGAAGCCATATCCTGGCACCTGAGCGAGACCCTTAAGCTCAACCCTTCCAAGACAAAGCGCATCGTATTTCACGAGATAACCAAGAACGCCATCCTGGATGCAATCAAGGCCCCCAGGGATATAGACATGAACCTTGTGAACGCCCAGCAGGCGCGTCGCGTAATGGACCGCCTCGTGGGTTTCGAGCTGTCTCCCATCCTTTGGAAAAAGATACAGCCCAAGCTTTCTGCCGGGCGCGTTCAGAGCGTTGCCCTGAGGATAGTTGTGGACAGGGAAAAGGAAATCATGGCATTCCGGAGCACTCCCTTTTACAGGGTGGAGGCGGTATTCCGTCCGGAGGGTCTTGACACAAAGGTTAAGGCCGTGCTGGACGCCCGCTTCGAAAGCGAGGAAGACGCCCGCCGGTTCCTGGAAGACAGCATCGGCGCAAAATACAGCATTGCTTCCATAGAAAAGAAGGAAGCCCGCCGTTTCCCGGCACCTCCTTTTACCACATCCACTCTCCAGCAGGAGGCGGCCCGCAAGCTGCATTTCCCGGTGGCTACCACAATGAAGATTGCCCAGTCGCTCTATGAAAGGGGACTTATCACCTACATGAGAACAGACTCCACCAACCTGTCGGGCCTGGCCCTTGGCGCGGCCAAACAGTTCATTGTGGAGAACTACGGGGCAAATTATTCCAATCCCCGCCAGTACCGCACACATTCAAAAGGTGCCCAGGAGGCGCATGAGGCTATCCGCCCCACTTATCTTGCAAATACCTCGATTGAAGGTACGTCACAGGAGCAGAAGCTCTATCAGCTTATCTGGAGGCGCACAATGGCCTCGCAGATGAGCGACGCCCTGGTCATGGCTACCGGTATCAAGGTGGCGTCATCGGCCCGTCCTGAAATGTTCGGAATACAGGCCACCCAGATGCTGTTCGACGGCTTCATGAAAGTATATATGGAAGGGCGCGACGACGACACCCCGGAGGAGGGTGAAGTAATCCTGCCGGATCTCCGCGAAGGGCTTGGCATGGTGGACTTGTCTATATCGGCCCTTTGCAATTATACCGCGGCGCCGCCCAGATACAGCGAGGCGTCGCTGGTGAAGAAACTGGAAGAGCTTGGTATCGGCCGCCCGTCCACCTACGGGCCCACTATTTCCACCCTCACCACCGGCCGCGGCTATATCGTCAGGGGCGACAGGGAAGGGGTTCCGCACGAAGTTGAGAATCTCACCCTCAAGGGCGGGAAGATAACGTCGGCAGTGAAGAAAATCGTGGTTGGGGCGGAAAAGGGAAAGCTTTTGCCGCAGGAAATCGGCCTTATCGTATCGGACTATCTGGTTCAGAATTTTGCCGATGTGGTAGACTATGATTTCACGGCCAACGTGGAGAAGGATTTCGACAGCATCGCCGAGGGAGAAATGGCCTGGGAAGAAGCCATACGCAAGTTTTACGCTCCTTTCCACTCCCGTGTGAAATCGGTCATGCAGGACGGCGCATACAGCCGCGTCTCGCGCGAAATAGGGGTTGCACCGGACGGCGACGTGCTGATTGCGGCATTCGGCAAATTCGGCCCCTATGTGCAGAAGGGCGATGGCGAAAACCGCCAGTTCGCGTCCCTGCAGAAGGACCAGCTCATCGAAAACCTTACAGTGGAAGACGCCCTGCGCCTGTTCGACCTCCCCAGGACCGTGGGCGTTTACAATGGTCTGGACATTGTCGTCACCAAGGGACGGTTCGGCCCGTATATCAAATACGGCGACAGGAATATCACCCTGCCACGCAAGGCGGATCCGCTGAAAATCAGCCTGGACGAGTGCATCGCCCTCATCGGCACGGGAGAAAACCCCGCGAAGGCTGTCATTCACGAATGGGGCGGAATCCAGGTTCTGCGCGGCAATTACGGCCCCTACATCAAGGCCGGAGGGAAGAATTACAAGATTCCCCGCGGCGTTAATGCGGAAACCATGACCGAGGCCGACGCAAAGGCGATTATTAAAAGAAAATGATATGGCAATCAGTTATCATCTCGACGCTATCGACCAGAAGATTCTGGCCTTCCTCGTAAAGAACGCGAGAATGCCATTCCTTGAGATTGCACGTGAGTGCGGAATCTCGGGCGCGGCCATCCACCAGAGGGTGCGCAGGCTGGAAAACAACGGGATCATTACCGGTTCCAGGATTCTGGTCAAGCCGCAGGCCATCGGCCTCAACGTGTGCGCATTCGTAAGCATCACCCTTTCGGAATCCACCCGTTATCCGGATGTGATAGCCGCTCTGAAAAAGATTCCGGAGATTGTGGAATGTCACTTTGTCACAGGCCGTTACACCATTCTGGCAAAGGTGTACTGCTTTGACAACGACCATCTTATGGAAGTGATTCTGAACACCATTCAGAAGATTCCGTACATCCAGTCTTCAAATACGATGATTTCCCTGGACGAACCCATCGAGCGCCAGGTGTGGGTGAAGGACTACAAGAGCACCAGTTATTCCGACGGGGCTAAGAAGAAAGATTCAGAATAGCCTCTGCGAGACGAAGGTCTTCGGGTGTAGTGATCTTAAGGTTGAGCCGCTCTCCTTCCACGAAGGTGAGCGGTATTCCGTACTTTGCGGCTACCGAGGCGTCGTCGGTGAAAAGGGTGCTGTAGGCCTGTGTGTATGCGGCTTTCAGGTCCTCGCTTCGGAACAGCTGGGGGGTCTGGGCGCCCCATATGCGGCTGCGGTCCAGTGATTCCGGAGCCTCCACCAGGGAGCCATCCTTCCTGTCCAGGATTTTCAGCGTGTCCACAGAGGGGGTTACGGGGATTACGGCGCGCTCCGTTTCCATCATCCGGAACAGTTCTTTGATGAGATTTGCCGATATCAGCGGGCGCACAGCATCGTGAACGGCCACGATAGCGCCGTCCGGCAGGGCCTTGAGGGCGTTCTGAACCGAATGGAAGCGGGTGAATCCGCCCTTGACTATGCGCTGGGGCTGGTGAAAAGGATGTGTCTGGCAGTACTTTTCCCACCAGTCGATGTGTTCTCCGGGAAGGACGGTAATTACCTTGATTCCGGGAACGGCGCGGGTAAACAGGCTGATTGTTCGCTGCAGGATCGCTTCTCCGCCAAGGGTGAGAAATTGCTTGGGCAGAGGGCCTCCCATGCGGGTTCCGCTGCCTCCTGCGGTGACTATCAAATAATTTTTTGCTGCCATGCCGGATAATTTTCTATGCGAATGTAAGAATTTTTTCGTATTTTTACACACTTATTTAAAAACTGAAGCAATATGGCTTTCCGATTCCTAAATCAAGAGCTGGCCATCGACCTCGGTACCGCCAACACCGTCATCTTCCAAAATGACGTCATTGCGCTGGACGAACCGAGCATCGTGGCCATCGACAATAACACCAACAAGTGCATCGCCCTGGGCCAGAAGGCCAAGCTGATGCATGAGAAGACAAATCCGGGAATCAAGACTGTCCGTCCCCTCAGGGATGGCGTTATCGCAGACTTCAACGCCGCGGAGATGATGATCCGCGGTTTCATACGCCAGGTCAATTCACGTCACCGCAGCCTGTTCGCCCCCAACCTGAAGATCGTGGTTGGCATCCCTTCCGGTTCGACGGAAGTGGAAATCAGGGCTGTCCGCGACTCTTCGGAGCACGCCGGAGGCCGCGACGTGTACCTCATTTACGAACCCATGGCCGCGGCACTCGGTATCGGCCTTGACGTTGAGGCCCCCAAGGGCAACATGGTTGTCGATATCGGCGGCGGAACAACGGAGATTGCGGTAATTTCCCTGGGCGGCATCGTCCAGCAGGATTCAATCCGCGTGGCGGGCGACGTCTTCACATCGGATATCCAGAACTACCTGCGCCAGCAGCATGTGATCAAAGTGGGTGAAACCACTGCGGAGCGCATCAAGATTGCCGTTGGCAGCGTAATTCCGGAGCTGGACGAAGAACCGGAACCCTTCCTGGTGAGGGGTCCCAACCTCATGACCGGCCACCCGGTGGAGGTGCTCATCCCCTATCAGGAAATCGCCCACTGCCTGGACAAATCCGTGGCCAGGATCGAGGCCTCCATCCAGCAGGTGCTGGAACAGACTCCTCCGGAACTGTACTCGGACATCGTGGAAAACGGCATCTTCCTTTCCGGCGGCGGCGCCCTGCTGCGCGGCCTGGACAAGAGGCTGTCGGAGAAGGTGAACATCCCGTTCCATGTGGCGGAAGATCCCCTGCGTGCAGTTGCACGAGGCACCTGCATCGCCCTTAAGAACACCGACAACTACTCCTTCCTGATGCGCTGATGAGAGACAGCAGAAGTTGGATCCAAAGGATATTGGCGATCGCTATCTTCATTGTTTTGGAGATAGCGTCGTTGAATATGCTCCGCAGAAACGCCCCGCTCCAAAGGATGTGGGTGGCTCGCGCCGCGCACGGCTTCATGGGCTCCATGTGGGGCAGTTCACAGCGTATCGGAGACTACTTCGCCCTAAGGCGCATCAATGCCGACCTTGCGGAGGAAAACGCGGAACTGCGCAGGCAGAACGCCCTTCTTCAGGACATAGCTCACCAGGCCAGGGTGGATACCATGCTGTATGGCATCTCCCGTGTAAAAGGCTTCCGCTATGTTCCCTGCGAAATCCGCAAAATCAGCCGCAACAAGCAGCACAATTACATGATTCTGGACAAAGGCCGTGAAGACGGCATCCAGGAGAATTCCGGAGTTATTACGCGTAACGGCGTGGTGGGAATCGTGGAAGCAGTGAGCGAGCATTACTGCTTTGCCCTGTCGCTGCAGAACACGGATATTTCCGTGAGCGCGAGAATCGGGGAAGAGGGCGCAACCGGCCTTCTGAGCTGGGACGGCTATTCTTCCAACGGAGCCCTTCTGCGGGAAATCCCGCTCCAGTACAAGTTTGAAAAGGGCGATACCGTGTACACCAGCGGCCATTCCCTGGTATTCCCTCCTGACGTTCCTCTTGGCGTGGCTGGGGATTCCCATGTGGTGAACGGCCAGGTGAACGAAGTGAAGGTTACCCTGTTCCAGGATTTCACGGCTATCCGTTATGTAACGGTTGCATATAACAATGCAATTAAGGAAGTGGGAGGGCTTGAGAAATGAGAAAGACCGGATTTTTTGCAGTGTATGCGATTCTGGTGGTGGCACAGCTGCTGCTGTCCAACTACTTCCATCTCACGCAGTATATCCTGCTCACTATTCTGCCGGTCATGGTGCTGTGCATACCGCTCAAGGTATCCACAAGCGCAACCATGCTGATTGCTTTCTTCACGGGACTCATCGTGGATCTCCTTTCAGAAGGGCTCCTGGGTCTGAACGCCCTCGCCCTTGTGCCCGTGGCGTTTGCCCGCAAGGAGATGGTAAGGCTGATTTTCGGCGAGGAACTGCTGTCCCGCGGGGAAGATTTCTCCGTGCGGCGCAGCGGCCTGGGGCAGGTTGTGCTGGCAATGGTGCTGGCGCAGGCCATGTTCCTGATCGTATATATCTGGGCCGACAGTGCCGGCACGCGTCCTTTCTGGTTCAACTTCCTGCGTTTCCTCTGCTCGCTGCCCGCCGGTGTGCTGGTGTCGCTGCTTGTCGTTGACACGCTCGCGCCGGATTCCCGCAAATGAGAGAGAACCGTCATATCCCGCTGCTGATCGGACTGGGGGTGGCCGCCGCCATCCTCCTGGTGAAGATATTCACTCTCCAGGTCATCGACAGGCGGTACAAGACGGCCGCGGATACGAATTCCACGTACTATGAACTGATCTATCCCATCCGCGGATCCATCTCCGACCGAAATGGAAAGATCCTGGTGGGAAACAAGGTGGCGTACGACATTCTGGTAACGCCCAAAGAGGTGGAAGAGTTCGATACTCTTGCCCTTGCCGCCGTGCTGGAAACCCCGGTTGAGGAAATCCGGCAGAAGATGGACGAGTTCTATCACAACAGGCGCTCCATCGGCTACTCTTCTGTCGTGCTCCTGAGGCAGATACCTTCTGACGTGTACAACCGCTTTGCCGAAGTCTCATACAAATTTCCCGGCTTCAAAGGCCAGATGCGCAGCGTCAGGGACTATCCCATCAACGCCGGCGGCAATCTTCTGGGATATGTCTCCGAGGTGAGCAACGCCTATATCGCCAAGCACGAGGGAGAATACCGGGTTGGCGATTATGCCGGCATGACCGGCATCGAGGCAGCCCGTGAGAAAGAGCTTCGCGGCCAGCGCGGATACCACATCTATCTGCGCAATGCAAAGGGCCTTATCCAGGAGCCGTACAAGAACGGGGAAGAGGATGTTGAGGCAGTTCCTGGAACCGATGTTGTAACCACCATCGACGCAGATCTCCAGCAGTACGGCCAAAGGCTCATGCGCAACAAGGTGGGTTCCATCGTTGCCATCGAACCGTCCACCGGGGAGATTCTGGCGCTGGTTTCCAGCCCCGGCATCGACGTAAACCAACTTGCCGATATCGGCAAATACTACGAGGCCCTGTCCAAGAATCCATATAAGCCGATGTACAACCGCGCGGTGCAGGCGTCGTATCCTCCGGGATCGGTGTTCAAGCTGGTGAACGGGCTCATCGGCCTTCAGGAAGGGGTTCTCAAACCCAGTTACACTTATCCCTGCAACCAGGGCTACAGTTTCGGAAACGGCAAAAAACTGGGATGCCACTCGCACAAATCGCCGCTGAACATGGACGAATCAATCATGATGTCCTGCAATGCGTACTACTGCTATGTGCTCAAGAACATCCTGGAGAACCCCAAGTACGAGAACCTGTCGGAGGCGGTGGACAAGTGGCACGACTATGTGGTAAGTTTCGGTTTCGGTCAGAAACTTGGGAGCGACTTCCCCGCTGAACTCAGCGGAAGCATTCCCACGTCAAAGACCTACAACAGGGCATACGGAAAGGGCAGGTGGAACGCCACCACGGTTATTTCCCTGTCCATCGGCCAGGGAGAAATCCTGGCTACGCCGCTGCACCTGGCCAATTTCTGCGCTACAATCGCCAACCGCGGATACTATTACACTCCCCATATCGTAAAGGCATCGCCGGGCGTGGAAATAGACCCGAAGTATTCTGAGAGGCATTATACGATGGTGGACACCACCCACTTCTACAAGATTATTCCCGGTATGTGGAGGGCGGTCAATGCTCCTGCCGGAACCGGCGGAACTGCGGCCGTTGCACACGTGGACTCTCTGGATATCTGCGGAAAAACCGGCACTGCGCAGAACCCGCGCGGCCCGGACCATTCCGTGTTCATCTGCTTTGCACCGCGGAACAATCCAAAGATTGCAATCGCCGCATATGTGGAAAACGGCGGCTTTGGCGCGGCATACGCTGCTCCTATAGCCTCGCTCATGGTGGAGAAATATCTCAAGGGCAAGGTGGAACGCAAGGACCTGGAGGTCCGCATGAGAACGTCTAATACTTTGTACAGGGTAAGGACCAAATGATAGAAAGCAATTCACATCAGAGGGGACTCGGGCAATCGGTAGACTGGCACCTGGTGGTGGTCTACCTTGTGCTCGTGCTCATCGGCTGGCTGAATATCTACGCGTCCATCCATTCCACGGGCCCGTCGTCGATCTTCGACTTCAGCGCCCGCTGCGGCAAGCAGTTCATATGGATTCTCACGGCTTTTGGCCTTGCGGGGCTTATCCTGTTCGTTATTCCGGCGCACTGGTGGGAGGGGTTGGCCGTGCCGATATTCGCAGGCGTGCTGTTGCTGCTGATAGCCGTCATTTTCCTGGGAGTCGAGGTCAAAGGCTCCCGGTCGTGGTTCGAATTCGGCTCCATACGCTTCCAGCCAGCGGAAATATCCAAGATATCCACCTCGCTGATGCTGGCGGTGGTGTTGAGCCAGAATGGCTACAAGATGGGCCGATGGAAGGATTTGCTCCTCACACTTGGCGTCATTGGGCTTCCTATGCTCATTATCCTTGCGGAGAGCGAAACCGGTTCCGCCCTGGTGTACATCGGCTTTATCTTCGTACTTTACAGGGAGGGTTTGAGCGGCTGGTGGCTCGGCCTTATCGGCCTTGTTATCGTGCTGTTTATATCCACTCTGACCATAAGCCCTTATGGGTCGATATTGATACTGATAGGGGTTCTGGTTGCGTGTCTGGTGATTTACGCGCCGCGCGGAGAGGGTCTAAAACGGTTCTTGATTGGAGCTGGTTTTATTCTGGTGATGGCACTTTTGCCAAAGATCTGGAGCGCCATGCAGGCTTCTATCCAGGCCAAGGTGGACTGGATGACAAACGTCACCTATGTGCCCCGGGCGCACGAAAGCGGCAAGTACTTCTGGCGTTTCCTGCTGAAGATTCAGCCCATTCACATCCTGCTTGTTATCAGTCTGGTGTCGGCCCCGTTGCTTGGGCTCCTGGCGTATAACAGGCGCGACCAGGTCCTTGGCCTGTCACTGGCAGCATTCATTGCGGGTATAATACTGATTTTCTCCACGGACTTCATCTTCGAGAAAGTCCTGCAGGACCACCAGCGCAAACGTATCGAGGTGCTTCTTGGAATCAAGGACGATCCTTCAGGAGTGGGCTACAACGTTAACCAGTCCAAGATCGCTATCGGCTCCGGCGGCTTCTTCGGCAAAGGCTTCCTGGGCGGCACCCAAACCACCTTCGGTTTCGTTCCGGAACAAACAACCGACTTCATCTTCTGCACGGTGGGCGAGGAATGGGGCTTCGTCGGCTGCCTGTTCGTGATACTCTTGTATGTGTACATGATCGCCCGGATCATACTGGATTCCGAGCGATGTCGAACGCCGTTCACACGAATATACGGCTACTGCGTGGCCTCCTGCATCTTCATGCACCTGTTCATCAACATCGGCATGACAATCGGTTTGATGCCAGTCATCGGCATACCCCTGCCCCTATTGTCCTACGGCGGCTCCTCCCTCTGGGCCTTCACCGTGCTAATCTTCATCTTCATCGCCTTATACCGCCTGGAGAAGAAGTACTATTAGTATTTTTTTCGTATATTTGCATCCCCAACCCCCGCCTTGGTGGTGGAATGGTAGACACGAGGGACTTAAAATCCCTTGGCCCGAAAAGGCCGTGCGGGTTCGATTCCCGCCCGAGGCACATTAAAGACTTTGTAATCTGCTAATTTTCAAGC
>JAGAAY010000107.1 GCA_017615065.1 Bacteroidales bacterium
ACCCTCTTGGACGATCCGTTTCCAAGGCGCTCTGCCCAGGACATCATCAGGTTCTCACGCCTTCCGAATATATCCTTCTGCATGCCGATTGTATCGTCGAATACCATCGTCTGGCGGTCATCCCCTGAGAACTTCTTCCACTCGTATTTGTCGGTTGAGGGGTTGCCCGTTTTGGCGAAGTTTGTCCACATCTCTTTTGCGACGTGGCGGAACTCGCACTCGTCGTTACCAATGATCTCTCCGCTCCCCATCGGATCCTCTGAAGGAGTGTCGAACAGGTAAGGAATCTCAGCCGCGTGCATCACGCCAAGTTCGGGAGTTGCAACCGGTTTTCTGATGAAGTACATGTAGGTGTTGCCGCCGGCGGCAGAGTGCCTTATGGCCATATTTGTGTTACCGGCGCGGAAGTTCATGTCGTTGCAGTATTGCTCCAGTCTCCTCCCTTCGCTTTCGTTTGCGAGCGTTTCCATAAACTCGTCATACATGGTCTTCTCCTGTTCGTTAAGCTGCGCCCGATCCCTCTTTGCGATCCACCTCAGCGTATTCCGGAAGCCTTCTTCGCCGCCCTGTAACGGGATGAAATACCTGATCTCGTCCAGATTAGACCCGATCATCAGATCGATCTTAGCCCTCTTCTCGTCTCCCCACATCCCGTACATATCTGCCCGGTCCTCGGGGAGCGTTACGCCGTCGAGGAGTGGGAAATTGGCAAATCCGAGAAGGCAGTTCTTGTCAATAGCAGCTGCTATCGCGTATGCTTCTACAAGCTGCTCGGTGGAGAGTGCCATCAGCTCGTCCATAGTCTGGCAGCCCGTTGCGGTGAGGAAGTTCTGCGTGACGTGGATGCCATGCTCCATGGTGTCGGTGTAGGCAATGTTGGCGCTCTGTGCGATGCATCTGCGGAAGAGCCCTTCGCTTCCTTCAATAAGCGGGAGGAAGGTGACGCTGGCCGATCCTGCCGACTCGCCGAAAATCGTCACGTTGTCGGGATCTCCTCCGAAGCCGGCGATGTTTTTCTGTATCCACCTTAATGCCTCTTGCTGGTCCAGCAGACCCAGGTTACCGGCCTCCTTGAAGTTCTCTCCGCCGGGAACCCGCTCAAAGTTCATGAATCCCAGGAAGCCCAGCCGGTAATCGATGGATACGAACAGGATGTCTGGGCACTGTTTGGAGATGTTTGTAAGATCGTAGAGGGGCGACGCCTGGGATTCGGAGCAGAATCCGCCGCCGTGAATCCATACCATAACCGGTTTCTTACTGCCGGTGCAGCTGGTATTGCAATAAATGTTCAGCACCAGGCAGTCTTCGCCGAACTCCGCCGTTCCTCCCGTGTCGTTCATAGGGCCGACAGGAACGTGGCCGGGCTTGGTGGCGTCGTACACGCCGTTATCATCGGCAGCAGGCAGGGCCTTCTGCCAACGAAGCTTTCCCACCGGCTGCGTTGCGTAGGGAATGCCCTTCCAGATAATCAGTTCGTCAGTCTCCTTGCCGACGAAGGTGCCGTTGTTGCACTTGACTGCCAGTTTGTTCTTGCTATTCATATTGTCACAGTTTTGTGTGTTAATTCTTTATATACACCCACTCGCCACCCTATGGTATTTCGGTATGCTGCACGGACAGGGGCAGGTCTTTCTGGGAAAGATAAAACATATAGAGAATCGCGGGCCGGGAGCCCCGGTTTTCGCCGTGGTGGATGGTGCCTACCATTTCCACCACGGCTTCACCCTCGTGCACCGTCTTCTCCGTACCATCTTGATTGATGATGGTCAGTTCACCTTGAACCAGAATGCCGTAGTTCATCACGGGATGGTGGTGCCAGCCCAGTTTCTGCCCGGCCGGGAACTCGTACTTCATAACTACCAGTTCGGGGCGTCCCCGCAGATAGTCGGGCAGTTCCGCACCGTCCCAACTCTGGCTGGTACGAACCAGTTCAACGGACTTGACTGTTTTCATCATTTGCCGGTAAAAACCTTCTTTCCTTCAAAGTAGGTAGCGGCGGGCTTGGCTTCGTGAATCTCGGTTACCGGGCAGGAAAGCACGTCCTTGTCCACCAGCAGGAAATCGGCGTACTTGCCTTCTCGGATGCTTCCTCTTTCCTTCTCTATGAGCATCTGTTTGGCAACGTTGATGGTGAGGGCCACAATGGCCTGCTCGCGGGTGAGGCGCTCCTCCGGCCACCAGGGTTCACCTTTCACTGTCGGGTGTACGCATGTGACCGCAATCTCCATGATGCCGAACGGATCGTCAGGGCAACCGCTCAAGGCAGGGAAGTCGGAGTGGGAGGTTACGGGGATGCCCTTGTCAAAATAGGATTTCATGGGATACGACTTGTCCTCCATTCCGGCGGGAACCAAAGTTTTCAGCAATTCAATCACCCCAGTCGGCATATTATGCCAAAGCATGCCGGAAGTAACATACATATTATGGTCTGCCATACGTTTGTAATCCTCCGGATTGACGTTGCGTACGTGTACAAGCGTATTGCGAAGCTCATCCTTTCCGCCATTGGCGTAGGCACTCACAACAGTATGGACAGCCTTGTTGCCCATCGTGTGGATATGCATGGTGATGCCATTGGCGTTGGTCTTGCGCGTGATGTCGGTCAGTTCCTCTTCGGTCCAGTTGGCAAGACCCTGGTGTCCGTCGGGATACAGCGGCTCCACATAGCCGGTGCCGCCTTCCACCGTGCCGTCCATAAAGAGTTTGAGCCAATTGGTCTTTACGTGCTTGGTGGCGTATTTCTGAACGTCTACTGAGCCTTTCAAAGCCTCGTCCACGT
>JAGAAY010000108.1 GCA_017615065.1 Bacteroidales bacterium
ATTTGCAACACCCCGTTTTTATAAAGTTCTGACGCACAGCGAGTTGCATTTTACGGTCGCCAGAGGGAATCGGCCCTGTCGGTGTAGAGGATGCCCTCGAGGTGGTCGATTTCGTGCTGGAAGATGATGGCGGTGTAGCCATGCACGGTGTCGATGCGCTCTGCCAGGGAGGCAGGGTCGATGTAGCGGACAACGGCGCATTCGTGGCGGGGGACAAGGCCGTACCAGCCGGGGACGGAGAGGCAGCCTTCGGGGCCGATGCCGACGGCTCCGCACAGGGTGTCTATATATATATTATAGTATACTTCGAAGGGCTCGCCGGGTTTGTCGTATCGCATCACGCATATGACCCGTTTGTTGATTCCCACCTGGGGGGCGGCGATGCCAACGCCGTCCTGAGAGGGATCCTGAACGGTGGTGAGCATCTTTGCCGCCAGGGTTTTCAACTCAGAGGAACGCAGTTCGCGTCCGCTCAGATCGACGGACCTGGCGCGCAGAACCGCGCTGTCCTGCGGCATAACCATAACCTGCATCACGTTGCCGGAACGCAGGATAATGCTTCTTTCCCGGATGCTGAATGGCCCGCACGAGGCCATAATCAGTGCGATGGTGGCGGTCAAAGCGACCCGCAGGAGTGTTTTATACTTGCTCATGTCGCAAAGATACTCAATATCTTGCACTTTCAACCAAGAATGGGTATATTTGCGCAATATGAGCAAAATAGACATTGCAATCAAGTATACATCGGCAGGAGCCGGGGAACCCATATCCACATCGTCGGGGGTATGGGTCTCCTATGTCCGCGATGTTAGGGACGTCTTCCAGTATCTGAACGGAGTGGATGACGGGAAGGTGGTTACCTTCATGTCGTTCTGCAAGGCCGGCAGCCTTATTACGCTTATCCGTCCCATCTCCGGCCGCGGTGCGGAGAACGTGGCCGCATGGATTTATGTCCCCACGCACTGCGATATCAGCGGGGAAGACCTCTCCGCAGTGGTTGAAGATGTGAAGGTACTCCTGGGCAAGCCCTCGATATCCATCCAGGATATCCAGCCATTTGCATCCAAAGAGTACCCCACAAAGCCTATTGCCATCGACTATACCCCTTCCGTGCGGGAAGGAGCCTATGCCTTCAGGAAGACGGACTTCTATCCCATAACCGATATTCTGGGAAGGGAAAGGTATCAGGATTATTACACTCAGTTCAAGGGCATCATCATCCTGGATGTCTCGGATTCGGTCACTCCGGCAATTAGCATGAAGGACCTTACCAGAATGCCGATAGAAACCCTCAGCGTGCTCATACCGCCGCCCCCGGCCATGATTGAGTCGGTCCTGGGCCCCGATGCCTCTCTGCTGTATCAGACTCCGATGGGCTTCCTGCAGTTCAAGGAACCTATCAAGATAAAGGAGGGCTCATCAGTTACGCTCCTTGCCTTCAAGAAAGGCTTCGACAAGATTCCTATCCTGGTTACATCCAAGGCCGCTTTCCAGAATTTCGACTTTCCCGCCGGGTTCAGTCCGGTATGGAAAAAGACGCTCACCCGCAACCATTTCAAAGTGCTGGATGTATCCAACGTTCCTATCCAATCGGCAAGAATCGTCATCAACGGGGTAGACCTCGCCGTGGGGCCGTATTCGATGACTGAAGAGGATATCAAGAATGCGAAGCTCTCCGTAACCGCCAGCGGATATGAGCCGTACGAAGGCGCAATCCGTTTCGCCAATAATGACACGGTTGTGGTCACGCTGAACAAGATGATAACCGGGAACCAGTATCACGTCCTTTCAAAAGGCAACGAGTATGAAATCCTGTTGCCCGGTGAGGCCGATAAATCCAAATCGCCACTTCAGGGATATGCCTGGGGAGAAGACGATACCCTGGTATTCGCCGGCGAGTCCGACAAGAAATCATGGTGGCAGGCATTCGCAATAGGCTTTGCAGCCGCTTCCGTGCTTGCCCTGCTCATCTGGGCCATCAGCTCTCCCCGCAAGCCTAAAGAGGAAGTGCAGGAGGCCCCCGAAGAGCCGCAGACGGAAGAAGTCATCCAGTTTATCGAAGAGGAACCGGTTGTTCAGGAGCCCGTGGTGGTTGTGGACACCCGCAATGCCCGCCTGGTTTCATACCTGAAGGGTAACGAAGTGTGGGAACAGGATTCCCTCACCGTCAACTGCCCCGGCCTCTTCGAGGCAATGAACAGTTATAACTACGCAAAAGTCAAGAACCTCCTTGGCCCCTATAACGACATTCCAAGGGTAAAACGCCTCCTCGACGCCATGGAAAACCCAGTCAAGAAGAGCGGCACCTACTGCATCGACGGCGTAATCACTTTGTCGACGTATATCTCAAGGATTACTCCGGAGCCCAAGGAGACCAGCGAGCCGTAAGGCAATATGAAATACTCGCGCATAGCATTATTCGGAATCCTTCTCCTCCTCGCGGCCTGCGAGCAGGGGGAGGCGCCGTTTGAGAGCGGGGTGCTGTACCGGGTGGAGACGGAGCAGGGGGAGGGGTATGCCACTTTCTCGGCGAACGGGAAGAAGGGGATGAAGGGGGTTTATTATGCCGATGAGGGTGCGCTGTTCGCATCGGCAAAGGATGTGAAGGTTAAGGCGGGGAAGCAGATTGAGCTGGTGTCCGGGAAGGACTGGAAGATGCCGGTGGTGTCGTTCGAGAAGTATGAGGCACCGCTGTTCGAGGAGTGCCCGGAGACGTGGGAGTACACGGATTCGGTGTATGCGGTTCGGGAGATCAACGACGTGGTGTATGCCAAGGCAAAGGGCTACTGGGCGTCGTATCCGGATACGGGTGAGTCTTTCCTGTCGATTTATATGTCCAAGATCCTTGACAAGGACGAGAAGGACCTTGATCTTGACATGGATATTTACCTTCCCAAGAAGGACGGGACGGCGCTCCGGCCGCTGCTGGTGCTCGTGCACGGCGGGGCGTTCTATAACGGCGACAAGACCGATATAGGTTTCCCGCAGTGGGCAAGGTATTTTGCCGGGCTGGGGTATGCCGTGGCATCGGTGAATTACAGGCTGGGATTCGGGCTGTTTCTGCCTCCGGAGAGGGCCGGGTTCCGCGCAGTTCAGGATGTGAACGCGGCAATCCGTTTCCTGGTTCATAACAGGGAAAAATACCAGATAGACCCCAACCGCGTATTCGTGGCCGGAACCAGCGCCGGTGCTATTACGGCGCTCAACGTGGCTTTCATGAGCGACAAAGACCGGCCGGAGCAGGCGAAGAAGGACGGGCTGATCATGGCCGTGAATCCCATGATGTCGGACCATTTCTCCATCCGCGCGGTGGGCAATATGTGGGGTGCGGTGAACGATCTCAAAATCATCGGCAATGCTCCCACCGCCATCGTTTCGTTCCACAGTAGCGGGGATCCGGTGGTGCCTTACGGCTCGGACCATCCATTCGAGAAGGTCATCGGCAATGAAATAATGTTCCCGGTCATGTACGGCTCCAAATTCATTACCGAGAAGGCCGGAAGCCGCCGCGCGAAGCTTTATACCTTCGATATGCCCGGAAGGCATACCATCCATGCCGATAAGAACGAGGAAACCGGTGAGCGCACGCTGAACAACCATTTCTTCGAGATCGAGTACGGCATGCGCAATTTCTTCGCCGACGTAATGCTGCCGCATCCTTTTGTGCCCGTGCACGAGAGCGACACTTCCCAGGTGTTCAAGTACGACGCCACCGACATCGACACGATAACATGGAAGGCCGAAGGGGGAGTGATCCTCTCCCAGGACGACGGCAGCGTTCGCGTGCTGTTCCTCTCCAAGCGCGACGCCTCGCTCGTGGCCAGCGGCACGTACATGTCCGGGCTGACCTTCTTCAAACAGTGCTATTGATATGGCGCCCCTTAAGCGATTCTGCCTTATAGGCCATCCTGTGGCCGGGTCCCTGAGCCCTGCGCTGATGTATGCTGCCTACGGGGGCAGGTATTCCTATGACCTTGTGGACGAGGAGCTGTTCGAGAGGGCATGGGCCCGTGGCCAGGAGTATGACGCCTTCAATGTGACCGCACCGTATAAGCGACTGGCATTCGGCAGGTCTACCTTTCATGACTGGCATTCCTCAAAGACCGGAGCAAGCAACCTCATTTTTCCGGGGGATGATATTCTGTCATTCAATACCGATGTCGAAGGGGTAGCGGGAGCAGTAAGGGAAAGTGACCTGCCGATGAATCCTGCCCGGCAGAAATCAGCTCTGATAGTCGGTACCGGCGGCGCGGCTGCGGCGGCTGTAGCGGCCTGCGAACGATATTTGAACCGCGACTGCCTGGTTGCCGGCCGCGATATCGCCAAAGCGCGGGAGCTTTCTTCATACTGTACCGGACTGAATCCCCTGGCTTTGGAGCCGGAGACGGTGAAGGACATCGACCTTGTTATTTACACGCTCCCAGGCAGCGCTCCCGTCCCTGAAGGCCTCCCGCTGGAGAACGCCGTTGTGCTTGAAGCAGAATACAAGACCCCCCGCCTCGCCTCAAAGGCCTGCCGCCAATACATCAGCGGCAAACTCTGGCTCCTGCACCAGGCCATTGCCGGCTTCCGCATCATGACAGGTGAGGAACCGGATATCCTCGCAATGCGGGCCGTTCTGGGGCTGTAACCCCGTTATTTATCCTGAATATCGATATATCCGCTGAGCACATCGGCCATGAGGAACATATTCGATGCCACCGGATAGATGCGCTCGTCCTGGAAGTGCTCCTTGAGGGAGTACCAGGTGGCTGTGGAGTCCTCGATGTTGTCGCAGAAGCCGATGCCGGGGAAGCGCTCCACAAGGTTGCTGCGGAATACGGCGGTGTAGTGCTCGCACAGGCCTTCCACCTCGTTCTCCAGGGCTTTATCGGCCTCTTCCGCGCGGATGCGGGCGTAGATTTCGGTGAATTCCCGGTAGATGTCGTTCTGGTTGATGGTGATGTATCCCTGCTCGTCGTTAATCAGCCAGCAGTGGCTCACTTCGTCGGGATCGGCATCGATGGCCAGGTCGTTCAGCTTGGTGAACCTCACGCCCGAGAAGGTGAGCGAGCCGCCATCGACCGAGAATTTAATCTTGGTGAAATCTATGCCGATGGAGGCCTTGATATAATATTTGCCGATGTAGAGGACGCGCTTGTTGCCGGGATGGGCAAGGTCGTCCATCCATTTGGAGAGGCGGTCGAATACCCCGCGCTTGTCGGAAAGCTTGTACACCGGGTCCGACATGAACTTCTCCAGGGGTTCTTCCTTGACGATGTAGCCGGTCTTGTCGAAGGTCATGGTTTCCACCTTGAAGGTGAAATTGACGTTTGTGGGGACGCTTGCCGTCTGGGCCCAGGTGTCGATGCGGCTTTCCAGTTCGCGGTTGCGGTTCTCCAGCGCGGTGAGCTTCTCGCGGAGCTCCTGCTCCTCCTTCTCCTTTTCGATGAGCTCCTTTGCCTTGTCGTTGAAACTCTTCTGCAGCAGCGAGTTGATCGGCCTCACCGCAACCAGCATGAGAAGTACCGTGACCACATTGGACAGCACTATAGCCAGCGGAGCGGCTACCTTGGGGAAGAAGAGGAACGCACCCACGTTAGCGGCGATGAGCAGGGCGCAAAGCGCGGTGAGTGCATATGTGGTTGCAAGTTTGCCTTTATCCATGGCCGATTTAACCGACCGTTTCATGAAAAGACCCATAATCGTGCAGTTTAATGTGGTAAAGATAGGAAAAATTATTATATTTGTGACTGACCGACTGAATACTAACCTTAAACCCTAATAATTATGGTCGAAAAATTCAAAAACTTCTTCCTTGGCGCTTACACCAAGAATTACTTCAATTTCCAGGGTAAAGCCGGCCTCGCCGAGTACTGGTACTTCGTGCTGTTCTATTTCATCGTCAGCGTGATCCTTGGAATCATCGACAGCCTCGTGGGCGCAAAGAACATCATCCTGTACGTGTTCATGATCGGCTCGCTGCTTCCTTCTCTGGGACTTACCGTACGCCGTCTGCATGATGTGGGCAAGAGCGGCTGGTTCATCCTGGTCTCCCTCATCCCGCTGATCGGCTGGATCTGGCTGATTATCGTTCTCGCGAAGAAATCCGCATAAAATCTTTTTTCCATGCCGGAAATGAATAAGGAACAGATACTGATTCGCATAACCGGCAGGGACAGGCAGGGGCTCACAGCCTCGATAATGGAAATATTGGCCCGGTTCGATGCCCAGATCCTGGACATCGGCCAGGCCGATATTCATAGCAGCCTGTCGCTGGGCATACTCGTGCGTATCGACGAAACCCTGAGCGGTCCCATGATGAAGGAGCTCCTGTTCAAGACCACTGAACTGGGCGTGAACATCGGCTTCGAGCCCATCGGGGACGATTCCTACGAGCAGTGGGCCCAGCGCCAGGGCAAGAACCGCTACATCCTCACCGTGATCGGGCGAAGCCTGTCGGCCCGGCAGATTCACGAGGCATCGGACGTAGTGGCCAGGCAGGAACTGAACATAGATTCCATAAAGCGCCTTACGGGCCGCCTGAGCATTATGCACCCGGAGCGCAACGTGCGTTCATGCATCGAGTTCTCTCTCCGCGGCACGCCCGTGGACAAGGCTGCGATGCAGAAGGACCTGATGCGCCTCTCGCGGGAAACCGGCATGGACTTCTCCTTCCAGAAGGACGACATGTACCGCCGCATGCGCCGCCTTATCTGCTTCGATATGGATTCCACCCTCATCCAGGCGGAATGCATCGACGAACTGGCCAAGAGGGCCGGAGTGGGCGATGAAGTGGCTGCAATCACGGAGAGCGCAATGCGCGGGGAAATCGACTTTAAGGAAAGCTTTACCCGCCGCGTAGCCCTGCTCAAGGGCCTCCCCGTATCAGTAATGAAGGAAATCGCGGAAAATCTGCCCATCACAGAGGGCACGGACCGCCTTATGAGCGTGCTCAAGACCTGCGGATACAAGATTGCCATCCTATCAGGCGGATTCACCTATTTCGGCGAGTATCTCCAGCGCCGTTACGGCATCGACTATATGTATGCCAATGAACTGGAGGTGGATGAAAACGGCTATCTTACAGGCCGGTATGTGGGCGAGATAGTGGACGGCCGCCGAAAGGCCGATCTGCTCAAGTTAATAGCCCAGACAGAGAAAGTTAACCTTGCCCAGACCATCGCAGTGGGCGATGGCGCCAACGACCTTCCCATGCTTCTGGAGGCCGGCCTGGGCATTGCATTCCACGCCAAGCCGCGGGTGCAGAAGACGGCAAAGCAGTCGCTGAGCACCGTGGGCCTGGACGGCGTGCTGTATTTCCTTGGCTTCAAGGACAGCCATCTTGGCGAGCAGGGGAGGATGGACAATGCGTAAAGGAGCATTCATTCTGGCCGCGCTGGCCCTGGCCTCCTGCGATTTCGCCGTCACAGCTCCGGAGGGAATGGAGATTCCGTCGGTGACATCGGCCGATAATATCCTGGAATACGAGGGCTATACGGTCTCCTACAACACCAAAACCCTCATTCCCAACTGGGTGGCGTATGAACTCACCGCGGAAGAGACCAAGGGCGATGCCGACAGGGAAGACAAGGCCTTCTCCATGGATCTTTCCTTCAAGGGCCCCCAGGCAAGGCGCGAAGATTATGCCCGCAGCGGCTGGACCAAGGGCCACATGGCTCCTGCGAGGGACTTCACATGGAGTGACAACGCCCTCACGGAAACCTTCTACTTCATGAACATTTGCCCGCAGGACGAAACCCTGAATGCCAAGGACTGGAACTTCCTGGAAAAGAAAGTGCGCTCCTGGGCCAAGGATTACGGCAAAGTGTGGGTGGTGAGCGGTCCCGTTATCGGCAAGAACAAGTACGGGACGATAGGGGAGGACAAGGTGGTCGTGCCTGACGCCTTCTTCAAGGTGGTGATGGTGTCGCAGGGCGCCCTGTACTCGGCAATCGCCTTCGTTATGGGCAACGACTCGCAGCGCTACTACCTGGCGGACTGCGCTCTGTCTGTGAATGACCTGGAAAAACTCACAGGCCTGGATTTCTACCCCGCGCTGCCGGACACTATCGAGGAACTTGTGGAGGCCGATTACGACTTCTCCGTGTGGGGAATCAAGCAGAAATAGAGCCTCTGCACATAAATAAAAACGCCACTCTGCTATTGCGGAATGGCGTTTTTGGTACTGGGTAGGAGAATCGAACTCCTATTGCGAGATTGAGAATCTCGAGTACTAACCGTTATACGAACCCAGCGGATTGGAGTGCAAAGGTACGGAAAATTTTTTATTCTCCAAATTTTTCTTCGCTCAGCCCAGTAATTTGTCCAAATCTTTGGACGTGGCATGAGGGGCGATGGCAAGTACCCGTTCACGGAGCCACTGCATTGACTCCTGAGGGGTTCGGGAGATTTCCCGACTTCGCTCGAAATGACTAAACGGCCCCGGGCCATCATCATCGAACAGTTCCTCCGGTTTGCAGAACGAGGCCGTCTGCCATCCGTTGTAATGCAGGTCTGGGCCGCGGTATACGCGGATCATGTCCCCGATGACCAGGCGGGTTTGCTGCTCAAGTCGGGCGATGGCGGCATCGGCCGCGGATTTCTTCACTCCCAAAAGGCCGCGCACCTCGCGGATGGTAATGCTGCCGTTGGCATCGACATACTCCATAATCTGCTTCAGGGGGCCCTCCGGCTGGTATTTTGGAAGAGATCGGCGGTAGTTCATGAGCTCGCGGTAGCACTCCACTGTGGCGAAGGCGGCCTTGCCTCCCCAGAGGAATTTGCCGTAGGCGATTTCCCCGCTTTGCACGCAGGCGATTTTCCAGTCCCAGGGGCCCAGCTCGTCGCCCTCGAAC
>JAGAAY010000109.1 GCA_017615065.1 Bacteroidales bacterium
ATTTGCGGGATTATCAAAACGCCGGCAGCTCTTAGCGAGGAAGGAAGGCGTGCCTTTCGAGCGACTCCTTGCGGATGCGCATCACCTCCGGCAGCTGCTTCATCAGGGTTACGAAACTTTTCCACGGCTGCAGGCTGCGGTAGCGGATGGATTTTACGATTGTGAATATGAATACGTATGGAATGCACAGGGCGATAGTCAGGTTCACATCGCACAGGCGCCTGAGCGATCCCATATAATAGTCACGGTAAATGCGCTTCTCCATGGGATCTTCCCTTAAGGCCCTGTCATGCACTGCCGATACCGAAGGGACGATGGCCACGTTCATGCGCATATGGCGCGCCCTGTCGCAGTAATTCTCATCCTCCCCGTACATCGGAAATATCGGCGCAAACCCGCCCACAGTCTCAATGGTGCGGCGCGGCAGAAGCCAGTGCGCTGCCATCACATACGGCACTATCGACACTTCATTATCACTGGTCGACACCCTCCTGGCCACATTCTTTTCGAAGCGCGGGTCATAACCCTGCATATCGGCCTTCATCTGCATCGGGCTGAAAATCGCCACCCCGGGATGCCGGATTGCGATGCCCGTCATAACGGTAAATATGTTCTCCGGAATCCACGCATCCTGGTTGAGAAGGTACACATACGAATACCCATGCTCCAGCGCATACTCCATCCCCATATTGTTGGCCTTCGCAAAGCCGATATTCTCCTCATTCCTCACCAGATGCGCCATGGGATAATTCTCCTTCACGTAATCGGCCGACCCGTCCTCCGACGCATTGTCCACCACATACAGGTCTCCCCCGGCCTTAACCGCACTCCCCAGACAACGGTCCAGATAATCCCTGCCGTTGTAAGAAACCACTATGACCAGTACCTTATGCATACGAATGCAAAGATACGAAGTTTTTTTCTTATTGCGCCAAGGGTGGCGTGAAATGTAAATAGTTCTGTAATAGCAACTTACACAAATCTAGTCCGGCTGCGAGCCGGACTAGGAATCAACAAGTTACTGATAATCAGCAACTTGCATTTCACGGGCATTCGCGTGAAATCTACTTGAAAAACCGCGAGAAGACTTCCTTGGGGGTGAGGCGGGTGAAGACGGAGCGGCGGACGTTGCGGGCGGTGGCGGACATGACGGCGGCGCGGGAGGAGGGGTCCGATTTGGAGGCGAAGAGGTATTTGAGGCCGCGGGCCGATTCCACCAGCCACACGAACAGCGCGAGGAAGAAGCGCTTGACGCGAGAGCCTCCGCTGTAGTAGTGGAGGGCGCCCTGCACCCGGGCGGGTTTGATGGCCGGTTCGCCTAGGGACACTGCGGTACGAGACGGGGTGCCGGACTTGCCGTACACCGTTCCCCCGGCAAGATGGGTGATGGAGACGTCCGCGTCTACCCAAACTTCGTAGCCCATTTCACCAAATTTCTGGCCCAGGGCGATGTCTTCCGGGGTGAAGAAGTAGTAGGGGTCGAACCAGCCGGCTTCGCGGAAGGCCGATGTACGGGCGAGGAAGCAGGCGCCGTTGAGGGTCCAGGTGCGGAAGAGATTAGATTCCTCGACTGCGCCTTCGGCTCCGCTCGAAATGACAACCGGGTCGGGTCCAGAAACGGCAGAACGACTCCACTTCGAGGGCTTGGTCTCGTCCACCAGGTGCAGATAGTGCTTCATCCAGCGCCAGGCGGTCCAGGGGGCGCGGCCGCAGGTTTGGACGCGGCCGTCCGGGAAGACGATGCGGGGACTGATGGCCGCCACGCGGGAGCCCAGGCGGCCCAAATCGGCCACTAGCTGGTCCACGACCGGCATCGACATAAGGGTGTCGTCGTTCACCACGAAGCAATACTTGCCACGGGCCTGCGTAAGGGCCAGGTTGTTGTTCTCCGAAAAGCCTCGGAGCTCAGTGGATTCCACAACCGTTACCCAGGGATAATCGGCCCGGAGAGCAGCCAGATTCTCCGAAGAAAACATATATGCCACCACAAACACCTCCATCGACACGGAGTTGCAGGAGCGCAGGCTGTCCAGGCACGGATACAGTATATCCGGCCTGTTCATGCAAACTATAACGACGCTTACTTCGGGCATATCAGCACAAATATAAGGAATTATTTGCTAACTTTGTACGAATATGGCCGACAGCGCAAATATCAGGATAGCCAAAAACACGGTGATCATCTACATAAGGATGGCCGTGACCATTCTGGTGGGCCTTATCACCAGTTCGCTGGTGTTAAGGGCTATAGGCGCATCCGATGTGGGCATTTACAGCACTGTGGGCAGTACCGTGGCGCTCATTTCGGTGATTACCGGAGCACTCAGCGCCACCACGGTGAGGTTCATGAACATCGAGCTGGGCAAGCCGGAAGGCAATCCCAACCGGATGTTCAATATCTGCCACGTGGTGCATCTGGGCGGCGCAGTCTTACTTTTAATCCTTCTGGAGACCATCGGCCTCTGGTATATCCATTACAAGCTGAACGTCCCCCCGGGAAAAGAGGCCGATGCCATGTTCGTGTTCCAGGTATCTACGCTGGTGGCCTGCCTGGGAATAGCCAACGTGCCTTTCCAGAGCCTGTTCACTGTTCACGAAAGGTTCAGGACAGTGGCGATAATCGACATAATCAACGCCACAGTCAAGCTGCTTCTTGTCTTCGGCCTGTGGTTCTTCCTGAAAGGGCACGAAAAAGGCCTGCGGATTTACGCCCTGATGATGAGTGTAACCACATTCATCGCCTTTGTAGCCTATCACATCCTGGGAAGCAGAAGATGGAAAGACATAGTGCGATGGGCACCAGTAAAGGGCTGGAAAACATATAAGGAGGTGCTTACCTTCAGCAACTACAACCTCCTCTCCTCCACAGCCCTCATTGCCCGTTCGCAGGGCTCCAACATGCTCATCAACGCATTCTTCGGCACAACGGTAAACGCAGCGTACTACTATGCTGCCACTGTGCAGAACTATGTAAACCAGTTCATCTCCAACTTCGACACGGCGGCGGCCCCGCAGATAACCCAGGGAATCGGCGCCGGCAAGGCCGATAAATCCGTGGCGCTGGCCCAGAGAGTATGCCGCATCTGCATCCTCCTGTTCCTGCTGCTGTTCTTCCCCCTGTGGAGCGAGCTGGATTTCATCATGAGCCTGTGGCTTGGCAACAAGATGCCGGAAGGCACTGTTCTTATGTGCCGATGGACGCTTCTCGTAGCCGCCGCATCGGCAACATCGGCAGGTCTGGGGCAGCTGATAAACGCCTATGGCCGCATCAAATGGTACAAGATAAGTTTCAGCGTCCTGTACCTGAGCTGCCTGCTGGCGGGCTATCTGCTTTTCCGCGCCGGATACCCTGCATTCACGATTATTGTCGCCTTTGTGGCGGCCGATGTCCTCAGCCGCATCGTCCAGCTCATCCTCCTGCATTACCAGTTCGGCTTCAAAGTGGGCCGGTTCCTGCGCAAAGCATACCTGAGGCCCACACTCGTAGCCGCAGCGATGTTCGGCTATCTGTTCCTGTACTCGCTGGCAGGTCTCCACGGCATCCCCGGCATCCTGATCACCCTGACAGCAACAGCCCTGGCCATCTACTTCGTCGGCCTGACCGGGAACGAACGCGCCAAAATATGGTCATTCATTGTGCTCAAGGCCGATAATCCCCGCTTCCCCAGGATCTTCAGCGACAGCGCCGTCCTCAGGGCCCGGTACTTCCAGGCATTCGGCCGCAAGCTCAACCTCAGGCACCCGGAAACCTTCAACGAGAAGCTCCAGTGGATGAAAATCCACGACCGGGATCCCCGCTACACGGCCCTGTCGGACAAACTCAAAGCAAAGGAAATAGTGGGCGGAATAATCGGCCCTCAATACATCATCCCCACGCTTGGAGTCTGGCAGCGCTTCGACGACATCGACCTGAATGCCCTCCCCGAACAGTTCGTCCTCAAATGCACGCATGATTCCGGCGGTCTGGCAATTTGCCGCGACAAAGCCTCCTTTGATGCCGATGCCGCCAGGGAGAAGATCGACGCCGCGATGAACCGCAACTTCTACCAGCACAGCCGGGAATGGCAATACCGCGACATCAAGCCGCAGATTATCGCCGAGCAGTACATGCAGGACGGCGAAAGCCGGGAGCTCAAGGACTACAAGTTCTACTGCTTCGACGGCAAACCGGCATTCCTTTACATATCGGAAGGCCTTGAAAATCACAGCACTGCGCACATCAGCTTCGTAACCATGGACTGGGAGCGCGCACCATTCCTGAGGGCCGATTACCCCGGCTTCGAAACCCTCCCGCCCAAACCGGAGACCTTCGACGAAATGGTGTCCATCGCCGGGAAACTTTCCCAAGGCTTCCGCTTCGTCCGCGTGGACCTTTACGAAATCAACGGCAAGGTATACTTCGGCGAGCTCACATTCACCCCCACCGGCGGCTTCGTCCCCTTTGAGCCGGACAGCGCCGATGCCGAAATCGGCAAACTCTTCCGCCTATGAAAAAAGTAATCTACACATGCCTCACAGGCGGATATGACAAGCTCAGGCAGCCCATTGCCGCGGACCCTTCCTTCGATTACGTGTGCTTCACCGACGACGCTTCGAAAGGCCGGGAAGGCATCTGGGAACTCAGGTCAATTCCTTTGCAGGCCGATGCCGTCACGCGCGCCAGATATGTCAAATTACAGCCCCATAAGTTCCTGCCGGAGTACGACTTAAGCGTTTTCATGGACGCCAACCTGTGCATCAGCGGGGAAGAGTTCTACGCGCAGGTTGAGAAAGCTGCCCAGGCGGCCTTAGTTGCCGGACTCCCCCACCCCCAGCGTGACTGCGTGTGGGATGAGCTTAGCTACTGCTACCTTAAGGATAAACTGAGCACAGCCCAAGCCTTCCGCCACCATGCATTCTTAAGCAAAACCGGCATGCCGCGCCACTGGGGCATGTACGAGACCAATATCCTGCTGCGCCATCACAACGAGCCTTCCGTAGTTGCCCTTGACGACAAATGGTGGGAGCTCTTCAGCGGCTGCTGCTCCAGGGACCAGCTCACATTCACGCCTGCGCTATTCCTGCAGGAGTTCCGGAAGCCATTGTTCCTCTTCGGCGAAGGCCTTTGCGCCCGCAACGTCCCCTACGTAGAGTACACCATGCACCCCGGCGGAGCAAAAAATACCCCGGGCCGCGTGACCTGGGGTAATGTGCGATACAGGATGCGCCTCCTCTGGCGCAAAACCATGCTTCTATTCCGGTTTGTATGAGTCTTTCAGAGCCGTGGTCTTGTTGAACACGGGCTTTTCCGGAGTGCTGTCCTTGTCTTTAACATAGTAACCTGTGCGCTCGAACTGGACGGCGATGCCGCTGGCATCCTCCAGGAGCGCCGGTTCCGCGTAACCCTTGGTAACCACAAGGGATTCCGGATTGAGGAAGTCCTTGTAATCCTTGTCTTCCGGAACCTGGGACATATCGGCCAGGGTGAACAGGCGGTCGTAGTTGCGGAGCTCGAGTTCACGCGCGTGAGCCACGGATACCCAGTGGATGGTGCCCTTTACGCTGCGCCATACGCCGGTCTGGGGATGTGTTGAAGGATCGTAGGTGCACTTCAACTCCACAACCTCGCCGGCCGCATTCTTGATCACTTCCTCACACTTTATAATATAGGTATACTTGAGACGGACCTCACCGCCGGGTTTCAGGCGGAAGAACTTGTTGGGAGCGTCCTCCATGAAATCGGCACGTTCGATCAGCAGTTCCCCGGTGAACGGGACACTGCGCTTGGCGCCCTCCGGATCTGCCGGATTGAGCGGGCAGTCGAACAATTCCACCTTTCCGGCAGGCCAGTTGGTGACGGTGAGCTTTATGGGATCCTGCACAACCATGTAGCGGTTGGAGCGCTCGTTCAGATCCTGGCGCACGCACCATTCCAGCAGCTGGATATCCATGAGCTGATCCCTCTTGGATACGCCGATCTTGTCGCAGAACATGCGCAGTGCCTCCGGCGTGTAGCCGCGGCGGCGCACACCGCAGAGCGTGGGCATGCGGGGATCGTCCCAGCCGCTCACGAGGCCCTTCTGCACCAGCTCCAGAAGCTTGCGCTTGGACATGAGGGTGTAGGTGAGGTTAAGACGGGCGAACTCGTACTGATGCGAGGGATAGATGCCCAGAGTCTCGATGAACCAGTCGTACAGGGGACGATGGACATCGAACTCAAGGGTGCATATGGAATGGGTGATATGTTCGATGGAGTCGCACTGGCCGTGGGTGAAGTCGTACATCGGGTATATGCACCACTTGTCTCCCGTGCGGTGATGGTGGGCGAACTTGATGCGGTAAAGGAGCGGATCGCGGAACATCATGTTGGGATGCGCCATGTCGATTTTTGCGCGCAGCACCTTCTCCCCTTCCGCATATTTGCCGTCACGCATCTCGCGGAAGAGTTTGAGGTTCTCCTCCGGAGTGCGGTCGCGCCAGGGACTGGGCGTACCGGGAGTTTCCACGGTACCGCGGCCGAGGCGGATCTCTTCCTGCGTCTGGTCATCGACATATGCCAGCCCGCGCTTGATGAGCTGCTCCGCCCACTCGTAGAGCTGGTCGAAATAATCGCTGGCATAGAGTTCCTTGTCCCATTGGAAGCCGAGCCACTTGATATCCTCCTTGATGGAATCCACGTATTCCGTGTCTTCCTTCGTGGGGTTTGTATCGTCGTAGCGGAGATTCGTTTTGCCGCCGTACTTCTGTGCAAGGCCGAAATTGAGGCAGATGCTCTTTGCATGGCCAAGGTGCAGATAACCGTTGGGTTCCGGGGGAAAACGGGTCAGGATGGAGTCCATCTTGCCTTCCGCAAGATCCTTTTCTATAATCTCTTCCAGAAAATTGAGCTTCCTTTCTTCCATCATTATTATCGTTTAATCTTCCAAAGTTACGATTTTTTTTGTAATTTCGCACCCTGTATTTAAACCTAAACGAAAGATGGGTCTTCTACACGCAAGACTGGCAAAGTACGATTTGCCCCAGAAAATGATGGAAAAGGGTATCTATCCCTATTTCCGCGAGATTGAAAGCAAACAGGGTACGGAAGTGGAGATGGAGGGCCAGAAGGTCCTTATGTTCGGCTCCAACGCATACACAGGCCTCACCGGTGACGAACGTGTAATCGAAGCCGGCTGCAAAGCCCTCAGGCAGTATGGCTCAGGCTGCGCAGGCAGCCGCTTCCTCAACGGAACCCTGGATATCCACGTACAGCTGGAAAAAGAACTTGCCGCATTCGTGGGCAAGGACGAAGCCCTGTGCTTCTCCACCGGTTTCACAGTGAACTCCGGCGTAATCCCCCAGCTTCTTACAAAAGACGATTTCATCATCCGTGACGAGCGCGACCACGCCTCCATCGTGGACGGCTGCCGCCTCTCCTTCGCCAAGAGCCCCCACTACAGGCACAACGACATGAAGGACCTTGAAAGGCGCCTCCGCGCCTGCCCTCCGCAGGTGGTCAAGCTCATCGTGGTGGACGGTGTGTTCTCCATGGAAGGAGACCTTGCAAAGCTCCCTGAAATCATCGAACTCAAGCACAAGTACAAGAACGTTGTGGTAATGGTGGACGAGGCCCACGGAATCGGCGTATTCGGCAACAAGGGCCGCGGCGTCTGCGACCATTTCGGCCTCACAAAGGAAGTCGACCTCATTATGGGCACCTTCTCCAAGAGCCTTGCCTCCATCGGCGGATTCATCGCTGCCGACAAGGTTATCATCAACTACCTGCGCCACACCGCCCGCACCTACATCTTCAGCGCATCGGACACTCCCGCCGCAACGGCATCGGCCCTCGAGGCCCTGCACATCCTGCAGAAGGAGCCCCAGCGCATCAAGGCCCTCTGGGACGTTACCAACTACGCCCTGCGCCGCTTCCGTGAGGAAGGATTTGAGATTGGCGATACGGAGAGCCCCATCATTCCCCTTTACGTGCGCGACCTTGAAAAAACTTTCATCGTCACCGCTAGGGCATTCCAGGAAGGCGTATTCATCAACTGCGTAATTCCTCCGGCATGCGCTCCCCAGGACACGCTCATCCGCTTCTCCCTGATGGCAACCCATACCAAAGAAGAAGTAGACCGTGCCGTGGCGGCCCTCACCAAGGTATTTAAAGAGGAAGGAATTATAAAATAAGATCCTTCAGCAGGGGATGATTCCTGTCTTTCCCTGAAAGCAAAACTTCCGAATCCGGGATTTGCCAGTCGATGGCAAGTTCCGGATCATTCCATGCAAGGGCTCCCTCTGCATCAGGACAGTAGAAATTGTCGCACTTGTACTGGAACACCGCATGCTCCGAAAGCACGCTGAAGCCATGGGCAAATCCCCTGGGGATGAAAAGCATAAGGTGGTTTTCGTCACTCAGCTCCACGGAGAAGCTGTGGCCGAAAGTGGGAGAGCCTTTGCGAAGATCCACCGCCACGTCCAGGACGCTGCCCACCGCAGCCCTCACCAGTTTGGCCTGTGCATGCTCCCCTTTCTGGAAATGCAGTCCGCGAACCACGCCGTAAACGGAGCGGCTCTCATTATCCTGCACGAAATGAACCGGGCCCACCTCGCGCTCGAATTCCGCCTGGTTGAAGGACTCGAAGAAATAGCCACGGGCATCACCGAACACATTGGGTTCAATGACCACAAGGCCGTCTATGGGGGTTTTTATCACTTTCATAAGCGGTCCATGCATTTTTTCAGGGAATCGTGCCAGTTGGGGATGGTCACACCGAAGGTTTTCTTCACCAGAGTCTTGTCCAGCACCGAATAGCTGGGGCGCTTCACCTTGGAGGGATAATCTTCCGAATAGCAGGGGCGGATGTCGCAGCGGTTTCCGGCGATGTCGCGGATGGCACAGGCGAAGTCGTACCAGGAGCATACGCCTTCATCGGCATAATGATAGATGCCCTGTTTGCCAAGCTGGCCGCTCTCAATGACATGGACGATGCATCCTGCGAGGTCTGCCGCATAGGTGGGGCTCCCAACCTGGTCGAAAACCACGCTGAGGTTCCGGCGCTGCGCAGTGAGCGACAGCATCGTCTTCACGAAATTCTTCCCCCATGGCGAATACAGCCACGACGTGCGGAATATGATATACTTGCAGCCGGAAGAAAGTATAGAGCGCTCCCCCTGAAGTTTGGTAGCACCGTACACTCCCGTGGGGGCCACCGGCGCATCTTCCCTGATGGGGCGCGGGAAATCCCCGCCGAAAACATAATCCGTGGAAATGTGAATCAATGTAGCGCCTCTTTCCGCACACACGGCGGCCAGGCTGGAGGGGCCGCCTTCGTTCAGAAGGCTTGCCATCGCCAGGTCCGATTCCGCCTTTTCCACATCCACGTAAGCGGCGCAGTTTATAACCACGTCCACTTTTTCGCTCTCGCACACGATGGAAACGGCCGTCTTGTCCGTTATATCCAGATACAGGGTATCCACGCCGGGAAGCGAAGATATGTCGCTGAAGATATAGCGGTTGCCCCGCACGGAGCTTACCGCCCTGCGAAGCTCAGTTCCCAACTGGCCGTTGGCGCCTGTTACGAGGATATTCATATCGGCCTAATAGAAATCCCGGAGGCCCTTCATTACGGGCTCCAGATGACGGATATCCTTTTTATCCAGCTGACGGGCCTCATCCTGCGCCTTGATGGCACGGAAACGGTGGCAGTCCGATCCAACCATGCAGTACATGTCCCTGTGAAGCAGATAGCGCGCCTTCACCTGGGCATCCTTGCCGTAGAACCCCACAAGCGACGGTATGTTCATCTGCAGGAGAACTCCCATCTTGCGCAGGCGCTCATAGTCCTGCGGCTTCATGTAGCGGTAGCGTTCAGGATGCGCCAGAAGAGGCCTGTACCCTGCTTTCATCATGCTGGAAAGGGTTTCCCAGAAGTCGATGGGCGGGGCAAGGGCCGATGTCTCCACCAGCACCCGGTCTCCTCCGTGAAGGAGAAGGTCCCGCTCCGCGAGCCTTTCCTTGAAGAGGTTGTCCATCATGTATTCCGCCGCCAGGGAGAAGGTTATCTCTCCTTCATATCGGCCCAGAAACTCCTGGAAACGCTGTTTAATCTGCTCAGTGGTGTTGGGAACATCCTCCATGACATGGGGCGTGAACCATACGCTGCTCAGGCCCTGGTCCCGGAGGAATCCCAGTATCTGAACCGACTCTTCGAAGGTTTTTACGCCATCGTCCAGGCCATAAAGGATATGGCAATGGCTGTCCTCGGCCCCCTGAAGGAGCCCGGATTCCACGATGGACCTGCGGCGCTGGAAGAGTCCGAACATAGACTACTTGTCTTCTTCGCTTCCATAGCCGTAGCCATAGCCGTAGCCGTAGCCATAACCGTAACCATAGCCGTAACCGTAATGCTTGGAGCCGCTGCCGTCAACACCGTTCAGCACCACCGCCATACGCTTGAACCTGCCGTCCTGGTAGAGCTGTTCCAGTGCAGGAAGCGACCTCTTGTCGAACATTCCCGCACGGATGACGAAGATGGCGATATCCGAATGCGAGCCGATGATGGTGGTATCTGCAACCAGATCCACGGGCGGGCAGTCGAAGAAGATATAATCGTATTTGGACTTAAGTTCTTCGATAAGGGTCTCGAAGCGCTCCGAAACAAGCAGTTCCGAAGGGTTAGGAGGAATGGAACCAACCGTCATGAGATCCAGGTTGTTGGCCAGGTTGGTGACATGGCCCTCAATGCTCTGCGACTTGCCTGCAAGGTATGCCGATACTCCGGTTCCGTTCTTGCTCACCGCCTTGGACAGGGTTGCCTTGCGGAGGTCGAGGTCCACCAATACGACCTTGGAGCCCTTCAGTGCCATGGATGCGGCCAGGTTCAGGAGGGTGAAGGTTTTACCGGCATTGGGGTTGAAGGAAGTGAGCATAATCACCTGTGCCTTCTGGGAATGGACCATGAGGTCCAGGTTGGTACGCATTACGCGGAATGCCTCGTTCACGCCGTCGCGCTTGCCGCTTTCCACAAGGATGCGGGTGCGGGTCTGGTCGAAGCGGTTCACGCGCAGCCTCTGCCAGTAATTGCCTGTGAGGCCGATCTGCGGAATCTCCGCGAGGAACGGCATGCTCAGAGAAGCGATGTCGTTGCGGCTCTTCACAGTGGTATCCAGGAGCTTGCGCACATAGAAGATGGCGAAAGGAATACCCAGTCCCAGTACAAGCGCTACCAGCAGGATCATCATCTTGTTGGGGGATACGGGGCCGGCGGCTCCGTTAGGACGCATGATAAGGCGGGTGTTGCCCACGGTGAGCTGGCTCTGGAGTTCGTTCTCCTCGCGTTTCTGCAGCAGGAAAATGTACAGCTGCTCCTTAACCTTCTGCTGACGCTCGATGGACAGGAGTTCCAGTTCCTGGCCGGAGGTTGAAGATATGCGGGAGAGTATCTGGCGTTCCTGGTCCTCGATCTTGTTCACCTGCATCTGCAGGGTGGAGATGAGGTTGTCGATGGAACGGTTGATGGCGATCTTGTACTGTTCCAGAGTTGCGGTGAGATCCTGCACGATGGCGTTGTTCTCACTGGAAATCTGCAGCGCCCTTTCGCGCTCCAGGAAGGCCTGATTGTAAGTGGCGATCTGGCTCTCCACGTTCACGCTCTGAAGGCCGCTGTTGGCCGGCATGAGGTCGTTGGCGTGGGCGGGGTCGTTGATGAACTGCTTGATCATCTTGGCGATGGCAAGCTGGTTGGAAGTGGCGAAGCCCTGTGCCGACATTGCGCTGGACTGCTGCAGGTATACCTGGGCCGATGACTTCACATCGGTGAGCTGGTGGCTCTGCTTATAGTCGCGGATATCGTCCTCGATGCCGCCCAGTTCCTGCTCGATAACGCCGAGCCTTTCGCTGATGAACACCGACGTGGCGCGCACCGACTTGTTGCGGTTGTTGATCCACTCTTCCTGATAGATGTCCAGCAGGGTGCTCAGGATGCTTTCCGCCCTTGCGGGGAAGCGGTCCGTCATCGACAGAACGAGCACTGAAGACTGCTTGGAAGACAGCGATACCGACAGGCCGCCGCAATATGCCTTGGCCTTTGCACGGGCATTGACCCATGATACGGTGATATCGTTGCTCCAGTCCCCGATATGGCCTGTGGGAAGGAATACCAGCCCGCCCACGGGTGTATCCAGGGTATCGCGGAGATGTCCGGTAACCTTGGCACCCTTGAGTTCCACACCGGCGATGTGCCAGTCCTTGAGGACGAAGGTGCTGTCCCCCGCCTTGATAAGTTCAAAGGAGAATGACGATGATGCGTTGGGATTCACCCTGTGCATCTCGATGGGGGTATTGGTGTACATCTCGCGGACGCGGAGCATCTGATTGTCGATGTAGGCTGTTTCAAGGCCGAGGCGCTCCACCACCCTTTCCATGAGGTCCGGCGAGGAGAAAGCTTCTATCTCGTTGTCCACGTTGGTGCCGGCCTGGTAACGGTAACGGCTGGTGGTGAACTGGGTGAGGTCCCTCATCATGGTGTTCTGGGTGTCCTCGTCCACGATTACCTTTTCGCTGCGGCTGTACGACTTGGGAGTCTTGTACAGGTAGAACCCGGCGAATACAAGGCAGATGAATACGGAAATCACATACCACCACTTGTGGTCCCAGACGAGACTCCAGAGTTCTGAAAGCTGAATGTTCTGTTCCTGGTCGGCCTGTGACGATGCAGGCAGGTTGACGTTCTGATTATTGATTTCTGACATGTCAGTCTAGTTTTTAGAGAGGGTTATCACCAGGTTGGTTACCGTGATTGCCAGGGAACCGAGGGAAATCCAGAAAGAACCCGACTTGAAATAGTTTTCATTGATGGTGGACTGTCCTGCGCGAACCTCGTTGGGGGTTACGTAGACTATGTCGCTCTGCTGCAGGTAGAAGCCCGGGGAGTTGATGAGGTTTCCTGCATCCCTGAGGTCCAGGGTGTAGTAGTGGATACCGTCGTCCTTGGTGCGTACCACCATGATATTGTCCCTGCGGCCGTAGATGGTGAGATCGCGTGCCATTGCAAGGGCGTCAAGGATATTCATGCGGTCCCCCACCATGGCGTATGTGCCGGGGGATGCCACCTCACCGAGGATGGAAATCTTGTTGTTCATGAATTCCACGGTTACCACCGCATCCTTGAGGTTGCCGGTTTCCGCGAGCATGTTTCGGACGAGATCCTGAAGCTCCCAGCGGTTGAGTCCTGCTGCGTGGATGGTACCCAGTATGGGGAAATTGATATCTCCGTTATTGTCTACAATATAGCCTGTGATGCGCTGTGAGGCGCCGCCGGACATCGACAGTTCTGATCCCGTGTAGTATGTGGATACGGGCAGGTTGAACGGCGTTGCCAGCTTGGGATCGCGGCAGGTCACGATGATCGAGAGCTGGTCCTGGGGCTGGATGATGATACCGGTGTTGATTGCCTTTGTAAGGAGAGTGTCTCCCTGTATGTCCTGCAAGTAGTTGATATTCTTGTAGGTATTGGGGCTGCAGGAGGCGAAGGCCGCCAGCGTTGCCGCAATGAGCAGGGCTTTGAGTGATTTCTTCATATTCTGATGTGTGTTCTTATTTGCGTATAATCATGCAAAAATACTTATTTTTGCGCAGCAAAACAACATTATTGGCTACAAATTAGTATCTTTGTATTCGATGGAACACAAAAGGCCTCCCATAGAGCTTTACACCGACGGAGCCGCCAGCGGGAATCCCGGTCCCGGCGGCTACGGGGTTGTGCTCCGCTGCCTCGGCTACGAAAAAACGTTCTCGGAAGGCTTCGCCCTCACCACCAACAACCGCATGGAGCTTCTCGCAGTCATCATCGGCCTTGAATCCATACTGTGGGACAATGCGGAGGTGCATGTCTGGAGCGATTCCTCATATGTGGTAAAGGCCATCAACGAAGGCTGGCTGGACAAGTGGAAATCCACGGGCTTCAAGAGGAAAAAGAACGTGGATCTTTGGCTCCGCTTCGACCAGGTTTACCGCAAGCACCGCGTCGCCTTCCACTGGCTTAAGGGCCACGCGGGGCATCCGGAGAACGAAAGATGCGACAAAATGGCCGTGGAGGCCTATCACGGTGAAAACCTTAAGGAAGACACCGGCTATATACAGGAACAACAGCAAGATACGCTATTATGAATAACAGGAAACTCATCGTAGGAATAACCCAGGGCGACTCCAACGGAATCGGATACGAGGTAATAATCAAGGCACTCGCCGACGCCCGGATACTGGACTTCTTCACCCCCGTGGTGTACGGCTCGTCCAAGCTTTTCGGCTTCTACCGCAAGCAGGTTCACAATATCGAGAATCTGGAAACCTTCGTTATCAATTCCGCGAAGGATGCGGAGCCGCGCAAGATAAACATCCTCAACTGCCTGCCCGACAATGTTTACGCGGAGCCCGGCCAGGGCTCGCCGGAATCGGCAAAAGCCGCAATCGTCTCCCTGCAGCGCGCAGTCAAGGACCTTCATGCCGGCAGCATCGACATTCTGGTAACCGCTCCCATCAACAAGAGGGGCATGAATTCACAGGGATTCGGCTTCACCGGCCACACGGAGTACCTGGAGAAGGAATTCGGCACCGGGGAAACCGCCATGATAATGGTTAGCCCCCAGCTCAAGGTGGGCGTTGTCACCGGCCACATTCCCCTGAAGGAAGTGAGCGGCAGCCTCACTACGGAGCTCATTCTCAGCAAGCTCCGCGTCATGAAAAAATCCCTTCAGCAGGACTTCGGCATCATCGACCCCCGCATCGCTGTGCTTGGCCTCAACCCCCACGGCGGCGACGGCGGTCTCCTTGGCGATGAGGAGCAGAACATCATCCTCCCGGCGGTTAAGGCGGCATCGGAGGAGGGAATCCAGGCTTTCGGCCCCTATTCGCCGGACGGCCATTTCGCGCAGGGCAACTACTCGCGCTTCGACGCCACCCTTGCCATGTACCACGACCAGGGTCTTGCCCCGTTCAAGGCAATAGCTTTTGCCGATGGTGTCAATTTCACGGCCGGCCTGCCGGTTGTGCGCACCTCTCCGGACCACGGAACCGCGTACGAAACCGCTGGCCGCGACGAGGCCGATCCCAGCTCGATGATCAGCGCAATCTACACTGCCATCGACATTTACCGTAACAGGGAAAAATACGGCGAGATGATGAAGGGCCGCCTCAGGGATTAAGCTTTCAGATGCAGCGTCCGTTCGCAGGACGCCATGACTTTTTCGCGGTGGGCAATGAAGACCATGGTCTTGCCCGCCGCTTCTTTTGACAGGTTGTCCATCAGGCGCTGCTCCGTTTCCGGATCCAGCGATGCGCTGAACTCGTCCAGGAGCAGGATGCTGCCGGGACGCAGGAGGCCGCGGGCTATGGCGATTCTCTGCGCCTGGCCTTCGCTGAGGCCAGCTCCGCCTTCCCCGCACTTTGTGTCAAGTCCGTCGGGCAGGTCTTTTACAAACTCCGCGGCGGCAATGTCCAGTGCCTTCCACATCCTTTCTTCGCTGGCTTCAGGGTCCCCTATGTACAGGTTGTCCCTTATGGTTCCGCTGAACAGGGAATTCCCCTGCGGCACATACACCATATTGCATCTGGTGCGTGCGCTCACCTTTACCTGGTGATTATTGTCGTAGATATAGACCTCTCCCTTATCCGGCTTTAGCAGCGACAGCATAATGCGAACCAGCGTGCTCTTCCCCACCCCTGTTTCGCCGATGACGGCAGTGCGTGAACCCGGAGGAAAATCAAAGCTGAGGTCCTTGATTACATCTTCCATAGAGTCCGGGTAATGGAAGCTCAGGTGCTCCACTTTGATGCCGGCGACCCCTTCCATATAATGTCCTGTGCCGGTTTCTCCGCGAGGCGCGTCTTCCAGTTCCATCAGTCGGTCGATGGATGCAGTGGCGTTCACGAACGAGGGAATCTGGTGCGTCATGTTCACCACCGGCCTCTGGATCTGCCCCACCAGCTGGAGGAACGCTGTCATGATACCGAAAGTGAGCGTGCCCTTCCATATGCCGAATGCCCCCCAAAGGAACGCGGCGATATAACCGAATGAGAACGCAGCGCCTACAAGTGTACGGGCGAACACGTTAAGGCGCGTACGCCTTTCCACCTGGGCGTATTCCATATTCTGGAGCTCTTCCAGGCGGTCTTCCATGCGGGCCTCGCTCTCCATCGACTTGATTACCACCCTGTGCTGCAGGCTCTCCTGCAGATGGCTCTGCACCTGGCTTTCCGTGTCCCTGATGCCGCGTGTCATTTCGCGCAGCTTCTTGAAGAACACCTTGCTGAACGCCAGGAAAAGCGGCGTCATCACAACCAGCAGCAGGGCCAGTTTCCATTGCATCATGCACATGAAAACCGTGGCCGCAATGAGCTGCACCAGGGTTGTTATGAACTGTGGCGCATCCGAGACGATGACGCTCACAACGTTGTTCACATCGGTCTCCAGGCGGTTGAGCGTATCTCCGCTGTGGCGCAGTTCCTTGCCCGCCCACTCCGAATTGAGCAGATTGGAGTACAGGTCCCGCCTGATTATGAAATTGAGTTTGGACGATGACAGCTGCTCTATGCGCACATTTACGGCCGATACCGCCAGCCTGCAGACAATCAGCGACAGCACCACGATTGTAAAAGTGACGATGTCGCCCTGTACCACGCCTGTGGCAATATCCACGATGCGCTTGCACACGAAAATGAACGCCAGGTTGAGCCCAACGTTCAGTATGCCCAGCAGCACATTTGCCACCAGACGTACGCGCACCCCTTCCGAGTGCCGGTACAGCCACCGCAGATATTTCCAGGCCGATTTGAACATTACTCAGCGATTCGGGCTTACTCAGCGATTCCTGCGTCCACCCACTGCCGGACAAGCTTCTCCGCATCCTTGAGGGCAACCTCGCGGGACACTTCGTACTCTTCCGTGAGCAAATCCGCCAGGGTTTCGGGAGTGAATTCGCTGCCCTGCACCTTCCTGTACAGGAAAGCGGCAGTCTCGTTCAGACTGATGAGCTTGCTGAAATTGATATTCCTGGTACCCTCTCCGGAGATAACATTCTCCCCGCAGATAGTCCTTAACACAAATCCTTCCTTGAGTTTCATGGTTATTTGTTTTGGGGCTGCAAGTTACGAAAAAATAAGGAAAAACGAAAAACACCCCTCTTCCGCCTGCTGCTATTATTCCTAACACATACTATGTGTAGAGACGGCTGCTCCTGAAGGTACAATGCTGAGCACCTTCGGGAGCAGTTGAGACTGTTTTTGCTCCTGAGGGTACATTGCCTGGCACCTTCGGGAGCACTTGAGGGGGATATTGGGGGTTAGCGGTTCTCCTTGAGCCAGCCGTAGTTCCAGGGGAGGAGGCGGTAGGCTTTGAGGATGAAGGGGCGGAGGGGGCGGAGGAAGTTCCAGCAGCGGACGAGGGTGAGCTGGCCGCGGGTGTAGGGGTTGACGGGGGTTTTGCCGGCGCGGAGGATGGTTTTGGCGCGGGCATGGACCTGAGAGATGTTAACGTGCTCGCGGCCGCGGGTTACGCCGTCGCCCTGGATGGTGAGGTTGGGGCCGTCGACCTTCAGGATCCTGTGCATGATCCACTTGCCCTGGTCTTCAGTGCCAACGTGGAAGAGGACGATGTCGTAGGGCTTCAGGGGCGAAGAGGGCACTTCCAGTTCCACGAGGTCTTTGCCTCCGCGGATGAAGGGGAGCATGCTGTAGCCTTTCACCGGAATCGTCACAGTGCGGCCTTCGTGAAGGGACTTGACGACATCGGCAAAAAACAGATCGTTGCTGACCACCCATTTTTCCATATCGGGCACAAATTTAATGATTATTCCCGAATTTTTCGTATTATTGTTGTCGATTGGATTATTGCGCGCGATGCAGATCGATACCTCCATACAGTACCTCCCGGGAGTGGGACCCAAAAGGGCCGCGCTCCTTGGCAGCGAGCTTGGAATAGCTACCGTGGGGGACCTGCTGCGGGTATATCCTTTCCGCTATATCGACCGGAGTTCCCTTCAGTATATTGCCGATCTGCTCCCGGACCAGGCCTATGTGCAAATACGCGCCACGGTGGTGCGGGCGAGGCTTTATGCGAAGAACGGCGTGGAGCTGCCGGCCGACCGGATAAAGTACAACATGGCCAGCAGGCTCTCCGTGATAGTGGCCGATGCCACCGGGGAGCTGGAAGTGGTGTTCTTCAAAGGCATCAAGTGGATGCACGCCAAACTCAAGCCGGACAGCACGTGGATTTTCTTCGGGAAGCCGTCGGTGTTCAACGGACGGATGAATATGGTGCATCCGGAAGTGGATCCTCCCGAGGGGGAGGCAGGCGGCAGCCTCACGGGCATTTATCCTTCAACTGAAAAGCTCAAGAACGGCGGCGTTACCGGAAAGGTGATGCTTAAGATGGTATCCACGGCGCTTAACGAGGTTCTGCCCACGCTGCAGGAAACGCTGCCGGAGTACGTGCTCAAGGAAAAGGGACTGGTGCCGCTCACCTTCGCATTGAGGCAGATGCACTATCCCACCTCGCAGGAGAATCTGGCAAAGGCCACATACAGGCTCAAGTTCGAGGAACTGTTCCTGCTTCAGTTGTCCTTATTGAAGCAGAAATACGTGCGCAGCCGCGCGGAGAACGGTATCCCAATGCCTCTGGTGGGCGAAGCGTTCAACAAGTGCTATCATGCTCTGCCATATGATCTTACGGGAGCGCAAAAACGCGTAATCAAAGAAATCAGGGACGATCTCAAAAGCGGCAGCCAGATGAACCGTCTTCTCCAGGGCGATGTGGGCAGCGGAAAGACGATGGTGGCGGTGTTATCGGCACTGATTGCTGTGGGAAACGGATACCAGACTTGCATCATGGCGCCAACGGAAGTGCTTGCCCAGCAGCATTACGCGAACGTCCAAAAGTACCTGGCGCCCACGGGCGTGCAGGTGGCGCTTCTCACCGGAACAACCGGCGTGGCAGCCCGCAGGAAGATTCACGCGGGGTTGCAGGACGGCAGCATCGGCATAATCATCGGCACTCATGCTTTGATTGAGGATACGGTGAACTTTAAGGCGCTCGGGCTGGCGGTGATTGATGAACAGCACCGATTTGGCGTGGAACAGAGGGCCCGGCTTTGGTCCAAAGGGGCTGCAGGGCGTCCTCCGCACGTTCTGGTGATGACCGCGACACCTATTCCGCGCACTTTGGCAATGACACTGTATGGCGATTTGGAGGTATCCGTGATCGATGAGATGCCTCCGGGCCGCAAACCCGTACAGACTATATGCGTGGGCGAGAGCAAACGCCACGCAATGCACAATTTTATACGTGAGCAGGTGGACAAGGGCAGGCAGGCTTTCATAGTGTATCCCATGATTTTCGAGAACGAAAAGATGGACTACAAGAACCTGGAACTGGGATACGAGGAGATAGTGAAGGCCTTCCCGCTGCCGCAGTACAAGGTAGCAATCGTGCACGGGAAGCAAACTCCGCAGGAGAAGGATTTCAACATGAGTGCCTTCGCGGCAGGCAGGGCCAATATACTGGTTTCCACCACCGTGATTGAGGTGGGGGTCGATGTGCCCAATGCGTCCGTGATGGTGATTGAAAGCGCGGAACGCTTCGGCCTGAGCCAGCTCCACCAGCTGCGCGGCCGGGTTGGCCGCGGCGCGGAAAGTTCGTATTGCATACTGATGAAGGGCACGAAGGTGTCCAAAGACTCGCAGAAGCGCCTGGACCTGATGTGCGCAACGGAGAACGGCTTCGAAATCGCCGAAGAAGACATGAAGCTCCGCGGCCCCGGCGACCTGGAAGGCACGCAGCAGAGCGGTCTCCCCGTGGAACTGAACATCGCCTCCCTGGCGAAGGACGGCCTCATCCTCTCCGATGCCCGCGCCTATGCCACCAAAGTGCTGGATGCCGATCCCACCCTCTCATTCCCCGTAAATGCCCCTCTGGCCACAGAGCTTAAGCGTGACAAGTATTCCGTGAAGGATTATTCGGGCATTTCGTAGATTTGCCCATTCTTCCTGGCCGGGGTTCCCGCCCAAAAACCCTGTCAAATGGGCCGGAAGTGGAGAAGATGTGCGTAAAATGGAAGTCATTGAGTATCAACGAG
>JAGAAY010000110.1 GCA_017615065.1 Bacteroidales bacterium
CCATGAGAATCTACAACGGAAAACAGCGCAGCGACTACACTCCGGACTGGATCACCGATCTTCAGGACGATGAAGTATTTGTCTTCGGCAGCAATCTAGGAGGGTTTCACGGCGGCGGTGCGGCGCATATCGCAATGCGCCAGTTCGGAGCAAAATGGGGCCAGGGCGTGGGCCTTCAGGGGCAGAGTTATGCCATCCCCACGATGCACGGCGGAATAAGGGAAATCAAGCCCTATGTAGACGACTTCATCGCATTCGCCAGGGAGCACACCGAACTGTTCTTTTACGTAACTAAAATAGGCTGCGGAATTGCCGGTTTCAAGGAGAGTGAAATAGGCCCTCTTTTTGCCGATGCCGTAGATCTTCCCAACGTCGCTTTGCCAAAAAGTTTTACTGTTTAATTTCTGTTTCAGCGATACAAATAACCACTTAAAGTTGCACTTTAGGTGGTTATTTTTGTGTACAATTTACAAAAATCATCTGTATTGTTTTGTAAACATTTGTATATTTAGCTGTTAATTCAGTGTAAATTGTTGATAACTTCATGAAATAGGGTATAAGCAAATTTTATGATAATTATATAGATTATATATTCTTCTCAAACCCAGCTATTTATCAATATTCAACTAAATAATTATATGCAGTAAATTGCCATGAAAACACCCTTATTTAGCCAAAAGCCCATAATAAGGCGATATATTGATATATTATACCATTAGAACCCAAATATTTATCATATTTTATCTAAATAGTTTCATTAATATATTTTCGCCACATTTATCCACCTGTAAACAAATGTTAATTCACAATTTATTTGCAAGTGACAAAAATTGTGTTTACCTTTGTAACGTCAAATTTCAGAATTATGAACAAGAGGCTTCAACAGTTTTTGAACGCTGAAAATATCAGTCAGTCGCAACTGGCCGACACGCTCGACGTCGCACGTGCAGGTGTTTCCCATATTATCGCCGGACGCAACAGGCCGGGCTTCGATTTCCTCGAAAGCATGGCACTCCACTACCCCCAGCTCAGCATGGAATGGCTGCTCACCGGCAAGGGCAAAATGTACAAGGAGAATACGCTTTTCGACAGCAACTATGACACTGCTCCGGAAATACGCAAATCCCAGGAGCCTTCCACTCCCCCTGCAGAGCCCCAGAAACCTGCCCGGGACGTGGACCACATCGTGATTTTCTACTCCGACAACACCTTCGAAACTTTCAAACCCGGAGCAGCCGCTATTTGAAACAATCGCGAAAATTCGTAAATTCGCGACATGTTTCTGTCAAATCTTCTTCTCGCCTCCTCGCACCTGCCCGGATTCAAGTCCTGGCACCCTGTCATGCACCGCACGCACGAGACCCTCAAGTGCGGCCGGGAGGTCTTCGATATCCACTTCAGATCCCCCCTGTGCCTGGGGCCTTCCCACGACAAGGACGGGCGCATCATCGACGCTCTTTCCGACCTGGGTTACGGGTACATCGGCGTCGAATGCTCAGGAAACATTCACCAGCTCATCAACCGCATCAACGAGGCCGGTCCCGGCACCCGCACGGCGGCCAATCTGAGGCTGGTCGCAGGGGCATCCCCGGAAGAGACCGTAGTGCGTCCTTTTTCCTTGATGTACGATTTCGCGGCATTCTTCATCCTGCACATTCCCGAAACTTCCCCGGAAACGCCATTTTCAGACGATTTGACGGACTTTTACCCCATAATCGACGAACTCCTTAACCTCAGGCTCTGCTTCGAGGCGTACAAGCCTATTTTGCTGTCAATCCCCTCCTCCCTGGACCGGGACTCCAGGCAGAGTCTCATCAACTACGCCAGGCTCAGCGGAATCGACGGCCTTCTGAGCGACGGAGAAGCCTCTGTGAGGGCCGATGTCGAATTCACCGGCGGACGCCTCCCCGTCATCGGCAGAGGACGTGTCCAGGACGCCAAAGCCATCCTTGACGCCGGCGCCTCGCTCGTGGAGTGCATCAACCCCTCTTTCCTGGGGAAATATCTCAAGAAACTATGATACAAGCATCGGTCTGCACCATCGGCGATGAAATCCTCATCGGCCAGGTTGTCGATACCAATTCCTCCAGGATCGCCAGGGCCCTGGGAGAGGCCGGAATCCCCGTCCGCTCCATGGTGTCCGTGGGCGACAGCCGGGAGGCCATCCTTGACGCCCTCAGGCGTGAACTCTCGCAGAGCAGCATCGTCATCACCACAGGCGGCCTGGGCCCCACAAAGGACGATATCACCAAGGATGTACTCGGCGAGCTTTCCGGCAGCACCCGCATGGTGGAAAACCCGGAGCAGAAACAGATAATGGAGAGCATCCTCTCCAGCCGCGGGCTTCAGGTGCTGGAGAGCAACCGCCGCCAGGCATGGGTGCCGGAGCGCTGCGAAGTAATACCCAACAGGCTGGGGACTGCGCCGGTAATGTCATTCACTGCCGATAACGGCTCGGTGCTGTACGCCCTGCCGGGTGTCCCGCACGAAGCCGCCGGAGCCCTGCCCGACGTGCTCGCCCACATCCGCGGCCGCTTCGGCATCAACGACATCTGCCACCGCAACGTGATGGTGTACGGACTGGCTGAAAGCGCCCTTTCCGAACTCATCGCCCCCTGGGAGGACGCACTTCCCCCGGAAATACACCTTGCATACCTGCCCGACCCGCTGAAAGGTATTCGTTTACGCCTTTCTATCTACAGCGGTACTTCAAATAAAGAGAACGAACTCATCGACAGGGAGCTCCAGAAGCTCAAAGACATACTGGGCAACCGTATCTATTCAGAGGCCGATGATACCCTGGAGGCCACTGTAGGCCGTATTTTCAAGGAAAACAAACTTACTCTGGCGGCAGCGGAATCCTGCACCGGAGGCGAAATTGCGCACCTTATCACCACTGTTTCCGGAGCCTCGGATTACTTCCTGGGATCCGTTACTTCATACGCCATCAAGGTCAAAGAAGAGGTACTTGGAGTCCCCGCCGGAACCATCGATGAATTCGGAGTGGTCAGTGAAGAGGTGGCGGTTGCCATGGCCAAGGGAGTCCGCCGACTTCTTGGCAGCGACTATGCCGTTGCAACCACCGGTCTCGCCGGAGCTGAAGGCGATGGCCGCAATCCGGGCGGAACAGTATGGATTGCAGTGGCCGGACCTCACGGCGAAAGCGCCAAAAAATTCTCCTACCGCAACGACAGAAAACGCAATATCGAGCGCTTTTCGGCCACCGCACTGGACTTTTTGAGGAATTTTGTGCTCTTAGACTTAAATAGCTGATAATCAATAAAAGAAACAAACCTGTTAATACTTCTAACAAGTTTGTTACTTTTTGGCAAATATCGTTGTAATTCTCTTATTTAGAGCAATTTATAACGTTTTGCATGACGCGGAGCAAATTTTCCGAAAATACCTTCTCAACAAGCCTCTCGCCGAGTCCGCGGCGAAGCATTTCACGAGCCACCGCACCCACCTTCGAGACATCTTCCAAGCCCTCGGGAGGGACGGGTATTCCGTCATAGTCGGTACCGATTCCGACATGGTCTTCCCCGGCGAAGCGGATGGCTCTCTCTATATGGTCCACCACTTCCCTGACTCCGGGACGCCACATCTCCAGCAGCCGGTCCTGCATTCTGTTCCAGTCGTCCCTTAAGCGGGAATCGGCCGGATTCGCGTTGAAACGGGTCTCCACTTCATCGGCCTCGTCCAGAAGGGCGGCATCGGCACTGGAAATCCCATAGGAGGATGATAGGAAGGCGGGATAGAAGTTTATCCCCACATAGCCGCCGCTCTCCCCCAGGGCGCGGAGCATGTCGTCGGTAAGATTGCGCCTGTGCGGGCAGATTGCCCTGCAGCACGAATGCGAAGCGATTACGGGCGCCGTGGAGCACTCCAGGGCGTCATAGAAGGTTTTGTCTGAGGCGTGGGACAGGTCAACCATGATTCCCAGCCTGTTCATTTCGGCCACAGCCTCCCTTCCGAAAGGACTCAGGCCGCCCCACCGGCTGCCTTCCGCGGCACTGTCGGCCACTGAATTGTCGCCGTTGTGGGTAAGGGTCACATACCTCACTCCAAGGCTGTAAAAGCGCCTCAGAAGCGAAAGGTCTTCCTGGATGGGAGAAGCGTTCTCCATACCCAGGAACACTGCCGTACGCTCCTCAGAAGCCGCTTTTCGGAAATCGTCCGGCGTGGTTGCCATCGACACGTACTGCGGATAAGCCATTGCGGCCTGCCGCGTTGCATCGATCATACGGAGCGCATATGAGGTGGCCTCTTCGGGCCCCATCGACGCAGGAGTGTACAGGGCGAAAAAAGAGCCGCCGACTCCCCCACGCCGGAGCTTGGGGAAGTCAACGTGCCCATAACGATTGTCGACACCCGGATTCCTGAGCCTCAAGAGGGAGGAAGGGGTGTCGACATGGCTGTCAAACAGCAGTGCCATTATTCACCGGCACCGTAGGGAGTTACGGAAGACTTGGCGATCTTGACGATCTTGAAGATAGGAGCACCGCCGAACAGGAGCTTGCTGCCGCCTGCAAGGTTGAGTTCGATGCTTTCGGAAGCGTTCACGCTGAGCTGAGAGCTGCCTGCCATATCCACGCTGGCTGTGGTAACCTCAAGGCCGTAGGCGTCGATATTGGCCTTGCCGGCGCTCTTGACGGAAATGCTCTCGCCTGCACCGCTGAGGGTGAGCTTGCTGTTGCCCTCGGCATTCACGATAGCGGTTGCGCAGGGACCGGAAACGGATACCTGGGCGCTGCCTGCCATTGCGACGTTGACCTTGCTGGACATATTGGTTGCAGAAACCTTGGACTTGCCGGAGGCGTTGATTACGAGTTCGCCGGCGGTTGACTTGAGGCCGACGGAGCTGTCGCCTTCGGTAATAACCTCAAGGGCATTCTCCGTATTGATGTTCAGCACGGCATTGGCTTTCTTCTGGAGAACGATCTTAGCCTGACGGGCCGATACGGTGAGAAGCTTCACCTGTGCATCGTCCATTGCATTGAGCTCGAACTTTTCGCTGCCTTCGAATGCAGCGGCGCTGTTGAGAACCACGTTGTTGCCGATTGTGATGCCCTCCAGGACAGGCAGAGTGATAACGGCATGGAAGACAGGCTTCGGCGCGTTACGGCCGGAATACAGCTTCTTGACTTCCTTGGGAACCGACTTCTCCTCATAAGATACGAAGAGGGTCTTGCCCTGAACGCGGACTGAAAGATAGGGACTGAGGGGCTCATCAACCGTGAGGGTGATGTTGTACTTTTCCGGTTCGCCCTGCACCAGCGTCACGTCAAAATCGTTGGCGATGTTGATGGCTGTGAATTCAGGCTGGTCCTGTGAGGTTTCCTTCTGGGAAATCTGGGCAGAGGCAACAAACTGAAGCCCTGCGAAAGCTGCCAGTGTGATGGCCGCTTTCAATGCAATGTTAAATAAATTCTTCATATTTAAATAAATAAGAAATTAGTTCTCGTGTTCCATAAGGCCGGTCCACTCCTCCATGAGGGCGTCCAGGCTGCGTTTATTCTCGAGATAATCCCGAGTCAACTGCAAAATATCGCAATTATTTCCCGGATTTGCAAGAAATTTTTCGATTTCCGACATTTCCTTCTCTTTTTTAGCGATTTCCTTTTCAAGATAATCTATCCGGCTGCGTCTCTTCCGGCTTGCCTTTTCCGCCTCCTTGTACAGGATCTGGCTTTGGGCCGGTGACGGCTTCTCCGGAGCGGGTGCCTTAGGTTCAGGTTCAGATGCGGTGCGGCGCTCCAACTGCTGCAGATTCTCGATTTTCCGTTTTTCAAGGAACTCGGTGACTCCTCCCAGATGCTCTTTGACGCGTCCGTCGCGAACCTCGTAGAACTTGTCAACCAGTGAATCCAAAAAATCACGGTCGTGGGATACAACAACAAGCGTGCCGTCGAACTTCTTCAGGGCCTGCTTGAGTATGTCCTTGGAACGGATGTCCATGTGGTTGGTGGGTTCGTCCAGCACCAGTACATTATAAGGTAACAGCATCAGCTTGGCCATTCCAAGCCTTGCCCTCTCCCCTCCCGACAGCACGGAAACCTTCTTGTCGATGTCGTCGCCGCGGAACAGAAACGCGCCCAGGAGGTCTCTCAGGCGGGTTCTCATCTCTCCTGTGGCAATTCGGTCCAGGGTTTCGAATACCGTGAGCGAGCCGTCCAGGATGTCTTCCTGGTTCTGGGCATAGTAGCCCAGTTTGATATTATGGCCGATTACGGCCTCTCCTTCAATGGGATCCAGCTCCCGGGACATTATCCTCAGAAGGGTGGTCTTGCCTTCACCGTTACGGCCCACCAGGGCCACCTTCTCTCCCCTGCGGATTTCCACGTTGGCACCGGTGAAAACCACCTTGCCGGGATAGCCGGCGGTGAGGTCAGTTGTCTTGAAAACCACGTCTCCGGAGCGCTGTGCGGGCGGGAACTTAAGCGTGAAGGCCTGGTCATCGGCCTCATCGACCTCTATCCGGTCCAGTTTCTCCAGGGCCTTGATCCTTGCCTGCACCTGATTGGATTTTGTGGGTTTGTAGCGGAAACGGTTTATGAACTCCTCCGTTTTCTCTATCATGCGCTGCTGGTTCTCGTAGGCGGCGGTCTGCTGGGCCATTCTCTCCGCCCGGAGCTCCAGATAACGGGAATACGGTACTTTGTAGTCGTATATATGGCCAAGAACTATCTCCACCGTCCTGGTTGTAACGTTGTCCAGGAAACGCCTGTCGTGAGATACCAGAAGCAGGGCGCAGCGGCTCGTCGACAGATAGTCTTCAAGCCACTCAATCGACTCTATATCAAGGTGATTCGTGGGTTCGTCCAGCAGGAGCACATCGGCATCCATCAGGAGGATTTTCGCAAGGGCGATGCGCATGTTCCAGCCCTGGCTGAAGGTTTCGACCATGCGGCCCAGCTCTTCGCTCTTGAATCCAAGACCGCAGAGAGTCTTCTCCGCCCTGGCCCTCCGCGATGAATGGCTTTCCATCGACAGCCGGCCGTTAATCTCTCCCAGACGGTCGATGAGCCTGGCATATGCCGATGACTCATAATCGGTCCTGGTTTCCAGTTCCCGGTTGATGCGGGCGGCCTCCTCTTCCAGCTCCTTCTGCTCCGAAAACGCCTCCATGGCCTCTTCCAGCACGGTTTTTCCCTTTGCACTCTCCTTTATCTGGGGCAGATATCCGAAGCGGATTCCGGAGGGCATTTCTATCATGCCCTTAGTGGGCGACTGCTCCCCGGCCAGCAGTTTCAGGAGCGTGGACTTCCCCGCCCCGTTCCTGCCCACAAGGCCTATCTTCTCCCCTTCCGTGATGTGGAAACTCACATCGTCCAGAAGGGTGAAACCTCCGTAGGAGACAGTTATGCTGCGAAGCGAGATCATTTCCGGCAGACTAGGATAGAGAATTCATAAAGCCCGTACAGGGGGATGCCAAGGACGAACATCGACACGGGATCCGATGGTGTAATTAGCGCCGCCAGCAGCAGCACAATGACGAATGCATACTTGCGTGCAGCCTTCAAATCGGCCCTTTTGAGCAGTCCTATGCCCGAAAGCACCATCACGACGGTGGGAAATTCGAACAGAAGGCCGATCATGAACACCATCGAGATAAACAGCGAAATGTATGAATTCAGGGCGATGGTGTTGTTTATGACGTCGCTCACCGTATAGTTCATGAAGAACACAAGGCACACCGGAAGCACTATGAAATAGCCTACCGCGGCGCCCAGGTAGAAGAGGAAAGACGACATTCCAAAGGCCCTGGAGGCCGATTTCCGCTCCTTTTCATACAGGGCCGGGCGGATGAAACGCCACAGCTCATATATTATATAAGGAAAGGCTACGACAATTCCGGAAAGAAGGGCGATCTTAAGATGTACAAAAAACTGGGCCGATACCTCGATGTTGATAAGATCCATCGAGAAATCGAGCCCGGTCCACCTGTAAAACGGGAAATCCGCCGTTGAAGGCCACAGTACGAAACTGAAAAGCCGGTGTGGAAAAGCCAGGAAAACAACACTTGCGAGCGCAACGGCGATTACCGAGCGGAGAATCGTTCCCCTCAGTACCTCCAAGTGGTCCCAGAAGGACATCTCGGAGTCGTCAGTCCTGCTTCTTTGACTCGCTTTCGGGGACATCCTCTTTAATCTCGTCCTCCACTTCCTTCATTCCCTGTTTGAAACTTTTCACTCCTTTACCGAGACCTTTCATAAGCTCGGGTATCTTCTTGCCTCCGAAGAGAAGGAGCACTACAAGAACAAGGGCGACAATTTCCCAGGTTCCTATCATCAGGGGATATACAAGAGCACTCATTTTGCCTGTTTTTAGTTGTTAACAAAAATGTTAATAGTAAAAACTAATTTGTTTTATTTATTGTTTTTCAGCTGGTTAATCTTGGTTTCAAGAATTTCGATCTTGGAGAGGGCATCAGACTCCTTTTTACGCTCCATGGCCACCACAGCCTCGGGTGCATGAGCAGTAAAGCGCTCATTTGAGAGTTTTGCACGTACTCCGGCGAGGAATCCTTTAAGATGTTCGAGCTCTTTTTGGGACTTTTCAATCTCTTCATTAACATTCACCAAGCCCTGGAGTTCGACCAGCATTTCGTAGGTTTTCACCAGGAATCCGCTGCCTTGGGCATCACCGAAACCGGCAACTTTTTCCACATCGGCAAGTGCGAGTTTCTCGATGAGAGGAATAACCTCCGAAGGGAAGGAATCACCTTTAATAAGTAGGTGAAGTTTTTCTTTAGGTGCGATGTTTCTCTGGCTTCTCACTCCCCTCACCCCGTTGACAGCTTCGGCCGCCAGAGCGAAATTGTCCAGATCGGCCTGGTCATAAGGCTTGGAAACGGGCGATTTTGCGTACATGACAGTTTCATTTTCGCCTCGAGGAGCCATATCATGCCACAATTCTTCGCTTATGAAGGGCATAACAGGGTGGATTAACTTCAAGAGAGACTCGAAGTAACCCAATGTAACTTCCACTGTATTAGCATCAAGCGGAGCAGCCTTACCGTCCACAAAGGCGGGTTTCACCGCTTCAAGGTACCAGGAGCAGAAATCGTCCCAGAACAATTTATAGATGGTCATCAGGGCGTCCGAAATACGGAATTTGCGGTAATGATCCTCCACAATTGCCACGGTTTCGCTCAGGCGCGCGTCAAACCATTTAATTGCAACTTTCGCTGCATCAGTTTGTTGCGCATCATTATCTATAGTAAAGCCTTTAATAAGCCGGTATGAATTCCATATCTTGTTGCAGAATGCGGCTCCCTGTTTGATCTGGGCTTCGTCATAGAAGATGTCGTTGCCGGCACTCGAGCAAAGGAGCATTCCGATACGTACTGCATCTGCACCATAGGTCTTGATAAGATCAAGCGGATCCGGTGAGTTACCAAGCGTTTTGGACATCTTGCGGCCAATCTTGTCTCGCACGATACCCGTGAAATATACGTTGGAGAAAGGTTCCTTACCCATGAACTCCTCCCCTGCCATTATCATTCTGGCCACCCAGAAGAAGATGATATCCGGGCCGGTGACAAGGTCGTTGGTGGGATAATAGTACTTAAGATCCTCGTTGGGAGTATGGTCCGGATTGCCGGGAAGCTTGGGGTCGAAAACCGATATCGGCCACAGCCACGAACTGAACCAGGTATCCAGGACATCCTCGTCTTGATGAAGGTCTTCTGCCCTGATTGACGGGTCGATAGCCTTTGCAGCCTCAAGTGCTGCTTCAGCTGTCTGCTCCACTACGAACTTGCCGTCGGGAAGGTACCATGCGGGTATGCGCTGCCCCCACCACAGCTGACGGGAAATGCACCAGTCGCGGGCGTTTTCCATCCAGTGGCGGTAGGTGTTCATATACTTGTCGGGAATCAGGCGGGTGCGGCCGCTCTCCACGGTTTCCAATGCCATCCTGGCCAGTTCGTCCATCTTGAGGAACCACTGTGCCGACAACTTGGGTTCAATGACTGCATCCGTCCTCTCGGAATAACCCACAGGCGAAGTGTAGTCTTCCACCTTAAGCAGGTTTCCGGCCTCTTCCAGCATCTTGACTATCTTCTTGCGGGCCACGAAACGGTCCTCGCCAACAAGGATCCGGGCCTTTTCGTTGAGTTTACCGTGATCGTCGATGATCTCCAGGACAGGCAGGTTGTGGCGCAGGCCGATTTCATAGTCGTGAACGTCATGCGCAGGCGTAACCTTAAGGCAGCCGGTTCCGAAATCCATCTCCACATAATCGTCCTCAATCACAGGTATCTCCCTGTTAATGAGGGGGATAAGCACCTTCTTTCCACGGAGCCAGTGATGCCTTTCATCGGCAGGATTCACGCAGATGGCGGCATCGGCCATGATGGTTTCCGGGCGGGTGGTTGCGATTACCAGGTACTTGTCCGTGGGATTGCCCTTGCCGTCCGATATATAATATTTAAGGTGATAGAAGTGGCTCTTGGTGTCCTTGTGGATAACCTCGTCGTCGCTCACTGCGGTGAGGGCCTCGGGGTCCCAGTTCACCATGCGTACGCCCTTGTAGATCCAGCCTTTCTTGTAGAAATATACGAAGGTGTTGATTACGGCTTCGCTAAGTGCGGGCTCCATGGTGAAGCGGGTGCGGTCCCAGTCGCAGGAGCAGCCGAGTTTGCGCAGCTGCTGCAGGATGATGCCGCCGTGCTCCTCTTTCCATTCCCAGGCATACTTGAGGAATTCCTCACGCGTGAGGCTCTCCTTGGATATGCCCATGGCCTTGAGCTTGGCCACCACCTTGCTTTCCGTAGCGATGGAGGCATGGTCCGTTCCGGGTACCCAGCAGGCGTTCTTGCCGTCCATGCGGGCCTTGCGGATGAGCACGTCGTTAAGCGTGTTGTTGAGCACGTGGCCCATATGGAGGATACCTGTTACGTTGGGCGGAGGTATTACGATAGTGTAGGGTTCCCTCCCGTCCGGTACGCTGCGGAAGCACTTGTGGTCCAGCCACCAGGCATACCATTTGTCTTCAACTGCAGAAGCGCTGTATTTTGCTGCTAATTCCATATCAATCGATTTTCAATCTTACAAAAATACGGAATTTTTTCTTATTTTTGTGAGAATTAAGATATAAAACTATGGACAACAACCAGCAGAAACCCCAGGGCCAGCAGTTATCACTGGAACTCAAGCCCGAAGTAGCAAAGGGTTCATATTCAAACCTCGCAATCATTTCTCATTCCCGCAGCGAATTCATCATCGACTTTGCAACCACCCTCCCCGGTCTCGCCAAGCCTGAAATCAGCAACCGCATCATCATGACCCCGGAGCACGCAAAGCGCCTGCAGAACGCCATTTTCGACAATATCGCCAAGTACGAAGCCCAGTTCGGCATCATCGACCTCGGCACCAAAGGCCCCCAGGCCGGAGGAACCTTCAATCTTGCCGATTTCGGCCCCCTCCCCGGCGGCGGCACGA
>JAGAAY010000111.1 GCA_017615065.1 Bacteroidales bacterium
ATCAACTCCTTGATCAGCACGGTTTTGCCTACGCCCGCGCCGCCGAAGAGGCCGATCTTGCCGCCCTTGAGGTAGGGCTCCAGCAGGTCGATGACCTTGATGCCGGTATAGAGGACTTCCTGCGAGGTCCCGAGCTGCTTCCGGTCCACCTGGGTGAGATCCCAGTTGCCTTCTTCCATGCCCTTGTTGAAGCTTTCGCCGTACTTGATCACGTCCGACTCGATCATCTCGCGCAGGAGGTCGTTGCCCTCGCGGGTACGCTCGCCCACGCCGGCGAAGATGGAAAAACCGTTGTGCGCCTTTGCGATGTTGTTGATGAGCTCCTTGATGAGAACCGTCTTGCCAACGCCCGCGCCTCCGAAAAGGCCGATTTTACCGCCCTTGAGGTAGGGCTCCAGAAGGTCGATGACCTTGATGCCGGTGAAGAGCACCTCCTCCGTTGTGGTGAGGTCCTCGAACTTGGGCGGTTCGCGGTGGATGGGGAGCGAAGCGTCTTTAGTGAGCACATCCATGCCGTCGATGGCATCGCCCGTAACGTTCATCACTCGGCCGCGGATCTGCTCTCCCACGGGCATGGTGATGGGCTTGAAGGTGTTCTCCACGCCCAACCCGCGGCTGAGCCCGTCAGTGGAGTCCATAGCGATGCACCTCACGGAATCCTCGCCGATGTGCTGCTGCACTTCCAGCACCACATCCTTGCCATCCGGCCTGCGTGTTACCAGCGCGTCGTGTATCCTGGGGAGCTCCTCCTGCGCATTCTGGGAGCTTACGTTGAAATGTACGTCCACAACAGGCCCTACGACCTGTGCTATTTGGCCCGAACTGCTTGCCATAGGTTTCATTTTTCAGTACTCACAAAGATACACATTCCGTATGAGAAAAAAAAGCCTGGCGGCTAAGTGCTTGATCTACTGCATGTAACGTGTTTCCCGGTGCAAAAATATTTGCACCGGGAAACAAGGAACGCGTTGAGCGTCAATGCGTTAGCCGCCAGCGATCAGCGGGCGAGACGGTCCAGGAGCTCGTTGCCTAACGCTTCTTTGGCGCGGATGTGGTCGATGACGGCGGTGACGAAGGAGTTGGAGTCGAAGGAGCCGCGCACTTCGGAGAAGTCGTGCTCTTTGTCCTCCTTGGTGCCATCGGCGCCGAAGCCGGTCATGGAGGCGAGGTTGAATTCCTTGCGGGCATCGTCGTAGAGTTCGTGGTCCAGGCCGATGACGGCTTCCTTCCACTTGCGCACGATGTCAATCACCTGCGCTCCGGTGATGGTTTCCAGGGGGTAGCCGAAGAAATCGGCATACTGGTCGTAGGCCCAGGTCCATTCCATTTCGTAGTAGTGGGAGTGGATTTCGTGGAAGCCGGCGGAGAATTCCGAAAGGCCGATGCTGCCCTGCTCAAGGGAATCAAGCAGCTTGTCCACCGCTTCCTTGGGGGCGATGAGGCCGCTCAGATCCACCCAGGGGCCTTTGCCAAGGGCCGATGTGGGCTGTAGTTCGCGGCGGATCGCTTCGTCCGATGCACCCGCGGGCAGGTTCTCCAGCTTCTTGATGATGGAGTTGCCCAGGAACTTGGTGATGGCGGTGCGATAGTAGCCGATGCCCTTTCGCAGCGACGAGTTGCGGATTTTTGTGCTGTGATAGGAGTACACGTCCGACAGTTCGCCGGAGGAATACTGCAGGTTCTTCAGCAGCTGGATGCCCTTCATCATCTTGGAGATGGTGTACGGGCTCAGCAGGTTGTAGTTGATGCAGTCCAGGCGGTCCGGATCCTTGCGGGCATCACGCTTGGGCCATTTCTGTGCGTCGCGGATGGTGCCCACGCTGCGCAGGTTCACGCCCGGAACAAGATAGGTAGTGTTCTGCTGCTCAATAAGATAGGAGAACGGCAGATTGGAAGTGTCGGAGTGTGTCACGTGCCTGCCCATAACCAGAGAGAAGGCTCCCACGCGGGCCGGCCAAAGGATGTAAGAGTCCGATGCCGTCTTGGAGCCGCGCTCCATCACGCCCTGGTGGATGGGGCCCAGCTTGTACATGTGGTTGCTCTGGTTTGAGCCGCTGCCGGCGTTCATGAAAGAGAACATGCCGGCGATGAGCAGCGTGCTCTTGTGGTGCGTCACCGTGAACGGACCGGCGAAAATCGCGCAGGCCTCGCCGTTCTCGCCCTGGCAGTTTGAGAAAAACAGCGAATCTGATGCGCTGTAGCCATGACCGAGGCGGCAGCACTGGCCCACGAAGCAGCGTTCAAGCGTGCTGTTGTCTTCCACGTGCGAGCCGCTGCAGATGATGAAGTCATCGGCAATTACTCCATGGCCGATGCAGACAGGAGCCACCGCATTGCTGAGGACGCTGCCGTTGCGAAGCCGGTTCACGCCGCTCACAACAGCGTTGTCGCCGATGCGCACCCCGTGGATGTACCTGGTATTGCGGATATGCACATTATTGCCGATGCTGCCGCGCTCCGAACTCTGCTCCTTCGCATACTGGTCGATGAGCGTATTCAGCCTCTCCGACAGCCCGTGCCGATGCCTGTACATGGCCAGCACATATGCCACCTGGGCGCTCAGGCGGTCGAAAATCTTCACTTCGCGCCCGCCCGTCTCGTTCAGCACCGACACCTCTACGCCGTTGCCGAAAGCGCATACGCCGTCGCAGAAAACAAGATCGACATTCTCTATATAGGTATTATTACCGATGTCGTAGTTGGCGATGTAGTTGGACACGTTTTCTATGAGCGTATCGTTGCCCACGTTCACGTTGTGAAGCGTTGCGTTGCGCACGCCGGAGTGCTTTTTCAGCCCACCGGGGAGGGTGAATTCGCCGTCGAAGCGTCCCAGGCTAACGTCTCCGGAGAAGTGTACGTTCTGAATGTACTCCAGGGAGCTCTCCGATTCGATCCGGACTTTGCTCCAGTCCCCGCAGGTGCAACCCCTGCCGAGGAGGAGTTTTATTTCATTTTCTTTAAGAGTTCTCATAACAAAGGGTTAATTGCGGGGCAAAGATACGGAAAATTTTTCGTATATTTGCACGAAATGAAACACATCGTAACACCCCTGCTGTTATTTTTCGCCCTGGTTCTTCAGGCGCAGGAACTCCGTGTAAATCAATGCAATATAACTTCATATGTGAGCCGTGAAGACTCCATTATGGTGGAAAAAAAAGTTGCAATGCTCAAAGGCATCGGCGGCACGGTGCCGGAAATGATGCTCGCAGCCGCAAAATCCATGTACGGAACGCCTTACGTGGGCGGGCAGCTCGGTCTCGGAGATACGCAGGAGAAGTTCCGCGTTGTCATCGGCCATACGGATTGCATCCTCTTCGTGGAGGCAATGCTCTGCCTTGCGCGCACTGCGGCATCGGCCCCTGCGGAAGGCTCCTGGTATGGCTGGTTCGCATCGGAAGTGGCACATTGCCGATATCGTAATCCGATGAATATCAGGTATTTCAGCGACAGGATCCACTACACCACGGAATGGATCCGGAACCTGGAAAGCGCGGGCGTGGTGCAGGACATGACGCTGGCCCTCGGCGGCGAATACTTCGACCATCCCATCAACTATATGAGCACCCATCCATCGGCCTATAAGATGGGAAGGGCCGATGTCGATCGCATCGCCTCAGTGGAAAATATGCTGAACGAAGAGCCCCTGACGGTGATTCCGCCGGACGTGATTCCCCGCATCGCATCAAGGGTGCGCAGCGGTGATATCATCTGCTACGTTACCTCCGTTGGCGGGCTGGACATTGCCCACGTGGCCGTGGCTTATGTGGATAACGGGGTGCTCAAGTTCATCCACGCATCGTCCATAGATAAGAAAGTTGTGCTGGACGCACAGAGCGTTGCCAGCTATGCGGCGGGGCGCCGGAACTGCGTTGGAATAAAGGTCGTCCGTCCCTTGTAAATTATAAGGGAAAATGCTAAATTTGCGTCGACTTAAAGCCAAATACTCTTAAACCTAATAAAATTATGCAGATCGTATCCGTATTCGGCAGGGAGATCCTCGATTCACGCGGAAACCCTACCATCGAAGTTGAAGTCACTCTTGACACTGGATTTATTGGCGTAGCAGCTGTTCCTTCAGGTGCTTCCACCGGCGAAAACGAGGCCCTCGAGCTTCGTGACGGCGGTTCCCGCTACTGCGGCAAGGGCGTTCTCCAGGCTGTGAAGAACGTTAACGAAATCATCGCCCCGGCTATCGTGGGCATGGACGCCACAATGCAGCGCGCCATCGACAAGACCATGATCGAACTCGACGGCACCCCCACCAAGAGCAAACTCGGCGCAAACGCTATCCTTGGCGTTTCCCTCGCAGTCGCAAAGGCTGCCGCACAGGAGCTTGGACTTCCGCTTTACCGCTATATCGGCGGCGTCAACGCATATGTGCTTCCCGTTCCCATGATGAACATCATCAACGGCGGTGCACACTCCGACGCCCCCATCGCTTTCCAGGAATTCATGATCCGTCCGGTCGGCGCTCCCAGCGAGGCTGAGGCAGTGCGCATCGGCGCAGAGGTGTTCCACGCTCTCCAGAAGGTTCTGAAGGGCCGCGGCCTTTCCACC
>JAGAAY010000112.1 GCA_017615065.1 Bacteroidales bacterium
CAACCCGGAAAAACGGCACTTCGGCGTCAAAAACGGCCCTAAAATGACGCCGAGCCTACTTGCGAACCACTTCGTAGCTGTCAAGCCCCAGTTTGTGGAGGTCGTCAATAAGCGCCGAGGTTACCGCTACGCTGATTTTGCGGGAGTAGAAGAGGATGCGGTAGTTTGTGGGTTCGTCAACGAGGAACACGTTCAGGGGAATGTTGCCTTTGTGACGCTTGAGGAGTTTCTGCAGGGCGGCAATCATATCCGGGCTCAGGACGGATGTGTTCAGGTTCAGGGTGAACTCCTTCATCATGTCGTCCGACAGGTTGCCCAGCAGAGTGACTTTCTTTAACTTGAACACGTAGGGCGAGGTTTTGCCCTGGGCGCGCTCATCGGCCTTCAGGAAGAATTTCTCGCCAACCTCTCCTTCCAGGAACAGGGCGGCATGAGGCTGCATGTATTGCATGAAGTTCTCGTGATCCTTGCCGAACAACGAGAGTTCATAGCTGCCGCTATAGTCTTCGATCAATGTCCTGGAATACGGCTTGCCGGTGCGTGTTGTGAGTTGCTTCACGTCCGTGACGATACCGGCTGCGCACACCTTGGCGGTCTTATGGGCGCTCTCGCATTCGTTCACGAGGCTGCCCAGATTGGCCAGCTGGCAGTTCGTAAAGGCCTTCATTTCGAAATCGTAGCGGTCCAGCGGATGTGAGCTCAGGTACATGCCCACGAGTTCTTTTTCCTTCTGCAGTTCCGCCAGGATTTCCGGTTCGCCGATCAGATCCGGGATAACTGGGCGGTCCGGCTTCATTTCCTCGATGTCACCGAACAGCGAGGCCGATGCGTCCACGGTATCGCTGCGGTAAAGGTCTCCGTAGCGGGCAAGTTCGTCGATGAAAGGCTCGCCGCTGCGGCCCGGCAGGAAGTATTGCGCGCGCTTGTAGCCGAACCCGTCCATCGCCCCTGCATTTACCAGGGATTCCAGGCTCTTGCGGTTCACGCTGCCGGCCATGCGCTCCACGAAATCGTACATATCGGCAAACGGGCCGCCGGAGGCACGCTCTGCCAAGATAGCCTCCACAACGTTGCCGCCGAAGCCCTTGATGCCGCCAAGTCCAAAGCGGATCTCGCCCTTTTTGTTTACGGTGAAACCGCTGTCCGACTCGTTCACATCCGGGCTCAGAACCTTGATGCCGGAGCGCTTGCAGTCGTCCATGATTTCCATGATCTCCGTCATGTTGGAGAGCTGGTTGGACAGGTTGGCCGCCTGGAATTCCGCCGGATAATGGGCCTTGAGCCAGCCGGTCTGGTAGCTCACCCACGCGTAGCAGGTTGCGTGGCTCTTGTTAAAAGCGTATTCCGCGAAAGCCCGCCAGTCTTTCCATATCTTGTCCAGCGTGGCTTCCGGCAGGCCGTTTTCCATGCCGCCTTTCTTGAAATCGTCATAGAGGCCCTCCAGCACGGTGAGCTGCTTCTTACCCATCGCCTTGCGGAGCTTATCGGCCTTACCGCGCGAGAATCCGGCCAGTTCTCGGGACAGGCGCATAACCTGCTCCTGGTACACCGTGACGCCGTAGGTTTCCGACAGGCAGGCCTCCATTTCCGGCAGGTCGTAGGTAATTTTTTCCTCGCCCCTCTTTCGCGCGACGAAGTTGGGAATATAATCCATCGGCCCGGGCCGATAAAGGGCGTTCATTGCGATAAGGTCCTCGAAGCGCTCCGGATGGAGCCTCTGGAGCCATTCCTTCATGCCGGGCGATTCAAACTGGAACACGCTCTTCGTGTCTCCCCGGCTGTAAAGTTCGTAGGTTTTCTTGTCGTCGATGGGGATGGCTTCTATGTCGATGTCCTTGCCGAAGCGCTCCTTCACCAGGCGCAGGCATTCCTTTATTATAGATAAGGTACGCAGGCCCAGGAAGTCCATCTTGAGCATGCCCACATCCTCGATGTACGAACCTTCATACTGCGACACCCATACCGTCTGGCCGGTTGCCTTGTCGGTGCCGGTGGTGATGGGAATATAGTCCGTGAGGTTTCCGCGGCCGATGATCATGGCGCAGGCGTGGATGCCGGTCTGGCGGATGCAGCCCTCAAGCTCGCAGGCGTATTTGATGACGTCCTTCACCAGGTCCGATCCGTTCTCCGCCTCGTTCTTGAACTCCGGAACGAAACGCAGGCAGTTGCGGAGGTTAACCTTGTATGTTTTTTCCTCTTTGACGCCCTGTTCGTTGGTTTCCATCTGTGTGAACGGGCGGTCCGGAATCATCTTGGTGAGGCGGTTGGACTCGTCGATGCTGAGGCCGGAGATTCGCGCAACGTCCTTGATGGCCGATTTGGCCGCCATTGTGCCGAAGGTGATGACGTGCGAGATATGGTCCACGCCATATTTCTCCTGCACGTACTGGATAACCCTGTATCGGCCTTCATCGTCGAAATCCACGTCGATATCCGGCATGGAGATTCGCTCCGGGTTGAGGAATCGCTCGAAGAGGAGGTCGTACCTGATGGGGTCCAGATTGGTGATGCCAAGGCAGTACGCCACGGCGCTTCCCGCGGCGGATCCACGGCCCGGGCCCACGGAAATCCCGTTGTTCTTTGCCCAGTTGATGAAGTCCTGCACGATGAGGAAGTAGTCCGGGAAGCCCATGCGGGAGATAGTCTTGAGCTCGAAATCCAGCCTTTCCTGCTGAATCTCATCAAGCGTGTCTCCGTAGCGTTTGCGCGCGCCATCGTACGTGAGCTTGCACATGTAGGCAACGCTGTGGCAGAAATCATCGCCACGCGCCTTGCCCCTTTCGTCCATGCTGCCCGCATCGATTACATCCTTGTACTTTTCCAGATATTTGTCGATGTCGGCCATGAAATCCTCCGGCAGGTCGAAGCGAGGAAGAACGTGGCCGCGGTCGATTTCGTAGACCTCCACTTTATCGGCCACCTCCAGGGTGTTGGCGAGCGCCTCCGGATGATCCGGGAACAGCTGCGACATCTCCTGCTCATCCTTCAGATATTCCTCCTGGGTGTATCTTAGGCGGTTGGGGTCGTTGATATCGGCATTGGTGGTGAGGCATATCAGGCGGTCGTGCGCCGGACCGTCCTCCCTGCGTACGAAATGGGCGTCGTTGGTGGCAATGACCTTTACGCCCAGCTTGGCGGCAAGGCGGAAAATCTCCCCGCAGTAGAAGGTTTGGTTCTCGTACAGCTCGTTGCTTAAGCCCGGCACGCGCGTGGGATGCTTCATCACCTCCAGGTAATAGTCGCTACCGAATACCTTCTTGTGCCACTCGATAGCCTTTTCCGCCGCATCGAAATCCCTGGCCATAATGGCGCGCGGAACCTCTCCCGCAATACAGGCCGATGAGCATATGAGCCCCTCGTGATACTTCTCGATAACCTCGTGGCTCACCCTTGGCCGATAGTACATGCCGTTGATATGTGCCTCCGACACGATCTTCACGAGATTCTGGTAGCCCTTGTAGTTCTTTGCCAGCAGGATCAGGTGATAATAGCCCTTCTCCTTGATGCGGTGGTCCCCCTTGGACACATATATTTCACAGCCGATGATGGGCTTCACCGAGGGGTGCTTCTTGGCGAACTTGAAGAACTCCTTCACGCCGTACATGTTTCCATGGTCGGTCATGGCAAGGGCCGGCATACCCAGCTCCTCAGCCCTGTTGAAGAGGTTTTCAATCGACGCCTGGCCATCCAGGATAGAGTATTGCGTGTGGACGTGAAGATGTACGAAGTTCATATCACAAATATACGCATCTGTTTTGATTTTGTCAACCCGCATTTTCGCAATCTCGTTTGGGCGTCATTTTAGGGCCGATTTTGACGCCGAAGTGCCGATTTCCCGGGTTGGGCGTCATTTTAGGGTTGATTTTGACGCCGAGGGAGTAAAGAGTCGGCGCGAATCGTATAAAGAAAAAATTGAAGAGTTCTTTATAAAATTTATGATTGTAAAGAAAAAGAGATAAAAAACATAAATAATTGAGGGAACGAGCCCTGATTGTTTGGCCGTTTAATGACCCCTCACTATCTTGCGGCATGAGAACGAATGATTTTTCCGCGTCACCCGAGCGGCTTTTTAAAGAAAAGGGGCCCTACTTTCACGTTTGTAGCAAACCTGTTGATGGTATTCTTTTTGGCAATGACCAAGACCGGAAGGCCGCGCTTGTTGCACTGGCACTGGCCGCAAGTGAAACATCGACAATACTACTGGCATATGCCATAATGAGCAATCATTTTCACGTAATAATTGCGACGGACTTGCCCGAGCGCTTTTATAAGTCTTTCAAGGAAAGAATAAACAGGTATCTTGCCCGCCACGGACGATGTGGTTTCCTGCTTCCGGAGGATCCCACCATTGTCCCGATAATGACTTTAAATCAACTTCTTAACGAAATCGTATATGTGATAAGAAATCAATACGTCGTGGACGATTCGGTTAATCCGCTTTCTCATGTGTGGTGTTCCGGGTATTTGTATTTCAATCCCATCCTAAAGCAGTTCTTTGAGATGGTGAAGTACACTAACGCCGCAGATCTTTCCGGGAGAAAAATCATGCTGCTTACAAACTCAAAAGAAACAAATCACCCTTTTGGATCATTACAATTATTGAATGAATTTCCGGCGCCATCCAGCTTTGTTGATTATGAATTAGTTGAAAAACTATTCTCCAGCGCCAGACAGTTCACTGTCCGGGCGTTCAAGAATGTGGAAGCCCAGATTGAGACCGCTTTGATACTGGGTGAGGATCCTTGTGTTCCTGATGAAGAAATGTCTTCACTGGTTTGGAAATACTGTAAAGACCAGTGGGGCGTGGACAAGATGAAACAACTTACTCCGCAGCAAAGAATAGCTCTGGCAAAGCACATGAAGTATTCGTACCGTTCTTCAAATGGCCAGATATCCCGTATAACTTTCCTGCCCCTAAAAGATGTCAACACACTGTTTCCATTAACGGCGAAGAAACAGCCGTAAAACTCGGCGTCATTTTGGGGCGATTTTTGACGCCGAGGGGGTGTTTTCCCGGGTTGGGCTTCATTTGGGGGTCGATTTTGACGCCGAAGTGCCGATTTCCCGAGTTGGGCGTCATTTTATGGCGATTTTTGACGCCGAAGTGCTGATTTCCCGGGTTGGGCGTCAATTTAGGTCAATTTTTGATGCCGAGGGGGTGTTTTCCCGGGTTGGGCGTCAATTTGGGGCCGATTTTGATGCCGAGGGGGTAATAAAACGGGGACGACCGGAAGGCCGTCCCCGTTTGGGTTTTGCGCTGGGGCCGTGGCGGGCCACAAGGGCTACTAGAGCCGCAAGGGCAGCCGACGGGCCGGGGCGCGGTTACTTCTTCTCGGCTTTGCGGCGGGCTGCTGCTGCCGTGGCGTCGTACATGATGGGGGTACCGATCATGATGGAGGCGTAGGTACCGATGAGGATACCGAGGCAGAGGGCCACCGCGAGACCGCGGATGCTTTCACCGCCGAAGATGGCGATTGCAAGCATAGGCAGGAGGGTGGATACCGAGGTGTTGACCGTACGGGTGAGGGTGGCGTTGAGAGCCGTGTTCACGGTTGTACGGAAGTCGTCCTTCGGATGCAGGCTCTTCTGCTCACGGATACGGTCGAAGATAACCACGTTATCGTTGATGGCGTAACCGATGATGGTAAGGATAGCCGCGATAAACGTCTGGTCCACGTCCAGGTTGAACGGGAGGATACCGTTGAACAGCGAGAAGAAGCCGATGACGATAAGCGCGGTGTGTGCCAGTGACACGACGCCGCCAAGACCCCAGGTCCAGCCGCGGAAGCGGATGGCGATGTAACCGAAGATCACGATGAGGGCCAGGAACACTGCAATGAACGCGCTGCGGGTAATGTCGGCCGCGATGGTGGGACCCACCTTGTCGGACGATACGATACCGTTGGGGTTGGTTGTAGTGGAAGTGAAGCCTTCAAGAGTGATGTCTTCCTGGTAGAACTCCTGGAGGGAGTTGAACAGGAGGTTTTCGATTTCAGCATCCACTGAGGAGCTTTCGTCGTTGTTCTTGAACTGGGTGGTGATCTTCATCTGGGAATCGCCGCCGAACTGCTTGACCTCAACAGAATACTGGTCGATACCCTGGGCGGTTGCGGCCTCCGCGAAGGAAGCCTCCACCTTTGCGCGCACGTCTTCCGCGGTGACGGGTTTGTCGAAACGCACGATGTAGGTACGGCCGCCGGTGAAATCTACACCGTAGCTGAAGCCCTTGAGGCAGATGGATGCGATGGAGATGACGATGAGGGCACCCGAGACAATGTAAGACCACTTCTTGGCACCCACGAAGTCCACCTTCGTGTGCTTGAGGAAGTTCTCCGTAGCCTTGTTGGAAAGGGATACGGTCTTGCCTGCGGCGATGCGGTCATCAAAGATGATGCGGGTGATGAAGATGGAAGTGAGGACGGAAGTGATGATACCGATGATGAGGGTGGTTGCAAAGCCCTGCACGGGACCGGAACCGAACACATAAAGGATGATACCGGTGAGGAGGGTGGTAACCTGACCGTCGATGATGGCGGAGTAGGCGTTCTTGTAACCGTCGGTCACAGCCTTGGAGAATCCCTTGCCTGCGGCCAGTTCCTCTTTGATACGCTCATAGATGATAACGTTGGCATCCACTGCCATACCCAATGTCAGAACGAGACCGGCAATACCCGGGAGGGTGAGCACGGCGCCGAAGCTTACGAGGGTACCGAAGAGCAGAAGCACGTTGCACAGCAGAGCGACATCGGCGATGAGACCTGCTCCCTGGTAGAAGAACACCATGTAGATGAGCACCAGGCAGAAGGCGATGAGGAAGGAGATGAGACCGGCTTTGATGGATGCGGAACCCAGGGAAGGACCTACCACCTGCTCCTGAATGATGGATGCAGGGGCGGGGAGCTTACCGGATTTAAGCACGTTGGCAAGGTCTTCTGCTTCCTGGACGTCGAAGTTGCCGGTGATCTCGGATGAGCCGCCGGTGATTTCGCCGTTAACAGTAGGATAGGAATACACAAGACCGTCCAGGACGATGGCAATCTGTTTGCCGATGTTGTCCTTGGTCATGTGGGCCCACACGTTTGCGCCGTCCGCGTTCATGGTCATGGATACGGAAGGAGCACCGCTGCCGCCTCTCTGGGCGCCGTTGAAGTTCACGCGGGTATCGGTAACCACTGAACCGTCGAGGGGAGCCTTTCCGTCGCGGGAAGCGCTCTTGTCGATGGCGACGAGTTCATAGAGGTTGCCTCCGGTGAGCTCGCTGGGCTTGACGGACCACATTCCGCAGAAACCGCGGGGCAGTACGTCCTTGGCCATTGCGAGGTAGGTGTTGACCTGTGCGGTATCGGAAGCCGCAACGAAACCTACGCATGCGTTGTTCCAGCCCGAAGGGGCGAGGATGCTGAGCAGGGGATTGCTCACCTGCACGCCGGTGGTGTCCAGATTGTTGAGGATTTCGGCGACGCGGGCGTCAGCGGCGTTGAGAACGCCGGACTGAAGCTGCATCGTGGGCCAGAACTCGAGGGATGCGGTGCCCTGGAGGAGCTTACGCACACGCTCGGGATCCTTCACGCCGGGAAGTTCGATGAGGATCTTTCCGGAAGTTCCCACCTGCTGGATATTCGGCTGGGTGACGCCGAAACGGTCGATACGGTTACGCAGCACGTTGAACGAGTTGTCGATTGCGCTGCGGGATTCGCTGCGGAGCACGGAGAGGACTTCGTCGTCCGTGGATTCCGCCTTAACCTTGTCGTGAAGCTCGAATGTGGAGAAGATCTCCGCCAGACGGCGGCCGCCGGCCTGGGCCTTCCAAGCGTCTCCGAACAGGGCGATGAAGTCCTGGTTGGAGTTCACGTTGTTGGCCTTTGCGGTTGCCATTGCGTTCACGAAATCAGGGTCGGAGACATTGCTGCCGGCGAGAGCCTTGACCATATCTTCCAGCTGGACCTGCAGCATGACGTTCATACCGCCCTTGAGGTCCAGACCCAGGTTGATTTCCTTTTCTTTTACTTGCTGGTAAGTGTAGCCCAGATAAACCTTTTCCGTACCGATGGAATCGATGTACGCACGGTTTTTGATGTTTGCCACGGAGTCCTTGACGAATTCAAGGACATCGGCGGAGACTGCGTTCTCGTCAACATACTGCTGAGCCATCGCCTCTGCAGCCTTGGCAGCCTTGTTTTCCTGGATGCGGGTAACCGCTGTGAAGGCGAGCTGCCAGATGCACGCGAGGGCCAACAGAATGGCTACGAGTCTGATTGCACCTTTGCTTTGCATAAAAAATATAGTTTTAAAATTTGTTTACTTACGTAAATAAGGGCACAAAAGTACGAATTTTTTCTGAGAAATGAACATTTACGGAACTATTTCTTAATTTTGCATGATATTCCGACACCGAATGAAGCGTAAATCAACAATTCTGAGCCTGTTCCTTCTGGCCCTTCCGCTGCTTGCCGGGGCCCAGGAACCGGGGTATCCCCAGGTGGATACGCTGGTGATCAGGCGGGATTCGCTGGATGCCGCCCGAGGCGTCATACGCTCCATTCCGGACACAATTTTCTTCGTTTATCGCGCAGAAGCGGTTTTCCCCACCAGGGTGAGCCTCGAAGAGGAAATGACATTCAAGCCGCTCCGTATCGTCGACGCCCCCATAACTCCGATGGAGCATCTGGCCGATCCGGTGGAACGCCTGGCCAAAGCCCGCGCATATCGCCTGGCATACCGCTTCGAAGATGCAATGAAGGCCTGCCAGCAGGCAGCCATGTGGGCCGATGACGCCCTGATGCCGCAGGTGGAGCAGGAAAGCAACCTGATCCTGAACTGCATGGGCATGACGGACAAATGCCAGACGCCCGTCGCGGTTATGAAGCAGCGCTTCACGCTTAAGGAATTCTATCTGTATTTCCCCTTTACAGACCGTTCATTCCGCAGCACGCCCAACGCCTTTGATTCAGGCGAAAGCATAATTCCAACTTACGTTCCCAAGAACAGCAAAACGGTTTATTTCTCATCGCCCGACAGCGGCGGCGCCCGCAACATATACATGAGCGAAAACCGCGATTCCTGCTGGACGGCGCCGGTTCTCCTGAACGAGTCGATGGTGACATTGGGCAACGAAATCGCCCCCGTACTGAGCCAGGACGGAAAAACCCTGTATTTCGCCTCCGACGCCCTTTACGGCATGGGCGGATACGACCTTTACAAGTGCCAGTGGGACGATCAGGCCCAGGGCTGGGGCGAGCCGGTGAACCTTGGCTTCCCCTTCTCTTCGCCCGCAGATGACTTCATGCTCATGGAGACGGACGACCGTAAGTACACCATCTTCGCCTCCAACCGCGAATGTGCGGCCGACAGCGTGTATATCTATGTTCTGAAGCACGAAGACAATCCCGCCGTCAAGGCTGTGACCAGTGCCGATGAACTCCTGGCTCTGTCGCTGCTCAAACCGTCGGTGGAAGAGGCCCAGATCGACAACACCGCCATCGGCAATATCGGCAACTGGAATGAAGAATACAACTCCGGAACGCTTTACATGGAGGTTTTTGCCAGGACGGAGGAGCTCCAGACAACCATAAAACAGCTGACCGAAGATATCGAAAAGCTGGAAGGCCGGCTTGAAACGGAGGAGGATGCCGTGGTGCGCGAGAGCATAGCAAGGGCCATCGACACGAAGAAAATAGAGAAGGCCGAGGCGGAAAAGACGCTCAGCGACCTCACCGGAGAATTCGGCAATATCGAAGACCTGCTGAGCAACGCGTCTTCGCTGAGTACCAGCAAGGTGGCGGAGGCGGCCGATACAGAACTCGTGGGCGCGGGCGATGCGTACGTTTTCCACAAACACCGCATGGGCGGCGCGCTCAAGGCAAAGGTTCTGCCCTGGGAACAGCATCCGCGCACCGTTTTCAAAATCAGCCCCGTGGGCCATTTCGGCCCCGACGGCTCCCTGCCGCAGGATTTCTATTACCAGATACTTTTCCTGGAGTCCAAGCGCCGCTGTCTTACCGACGACTTCAACGGCCTGAATCCCGTGTACGAGCGCCAGACCAGGCGTCTTATGTACCAGTATTACACAGGTGTTTTCCGTTGTTACCAGGACGCCCTCCATGCGCTTAACGAAGTGCGCCGCAGGGGCTTCCCGGAGGCCGTGATAACCGCATACAACGGCGCCTCCCCCATTTCCGTGGAAGAGGCGCTGGAACTTGAAGCCGCCGTGGTTGAAGAAGAATCTATACTTCAGTAGCGGTTGCGAACTCGTGCAGGAAGCGCATGTCGTTCTCGAAATAATGGCGAAGGTCGTTCACCTGCCATTTCAGCATTGCAATACGCTCAACGCCCATTCCGAAGGCGAATCCGCTGTACACGTCAGGGTCGATGCCGCTGGCGCGGAGGACGTTCGGGTCCACCATACCGCAGCCCATGATTTCCAGCCAGCCGGTGCCTTTACAGATATTGCAGCCCTTTCCCTTGCAGATGTTGCAGCTTACATCCACTTCCGCCGAGGGTTCGGTGAAGGGGAAGTATGAAGGGCGCATGCGGATTTCCGTGTCGGCCCCGAACATCTCGCGGGCGAACAGGAGAATGGCCTGCTTAAGGTCTGCAAAAGTGACATTCTTGTCGATGTAAAGGCCTTCCACCTGATGGAATATGCAATGGGCGCGGGCCGATATGGCCTCGTTGCGGAACACCCTGCCGGGGCATACCACACGGATTGGAAGCTTTTCCTTTTCCATTGTACGCACCTGCACGGATGATGTGTGGGTGCGGAGAAGGAGCGGGTTGAGGTGGCCGGTGGACACGAAGAAAGTGTCCTGCATCTCGCGTGCGGGATGGTTGGGAGGGAAGTTGAGGGCTTCGAAAACGTGATAGTCGTCTTCGATTTCCGGGCCCTCCGCCACATCGTAGCCGAATTTGCGGAAGATATCCACAATCTCCTGCCTTACGATTGATACGGGATGGCGCGAGCCCAGTTCCATTGCGTCGCCGGGCATGGTGAGATCTTCGCCGGACGCCTGCTGCGTTTCCGCTGCGCCCACATTGTCCTTGAGCTCTTCTATCTTGGCCGTTGCCGCCTTTTTAAGTTCGTTGAGCTTCTGGCCGAACTCGCGTTTGAGCTCCGGGGCCACGCTCCTGAACTGTTCCATAAGGGCTGTTACCGAACCTTTCTTTCCAAGGAAACGGATACGGGCATCCTCAACGTCCTTGAGGGTTTTGCACTTGAGCTGTTCCAGTTCCCGGTATACCTGTTCTATTGCCTGTTTCATCACTGGTTGGGTTTTAGGTGCGCAAAGATACTAATTATTCGTGACAGTTCCTTCGCTTTCCGCTTTTGCGCGGCGTTTCTCCCTCGCCCGGCGGGCCCTGTCGGCTCCGCTGCGAAGGTATTTTTTCCACTGCTCCGGGGTGAAAAACGATTCATAGTCATTGTCCAGCTTTTCCATCCACTTGTCCTGTACCATGATGTACAGATCGGAGTTCTGGACACCGGATTTGGAGAGGGCCACCATCTCCGACTGCATATTCTGCATGCACTCTGTGAGCGATATCGTAACGTAGTACTGCTGGCCTTCGTCCAGTTTGAGAAGGCCGGTGAGACGCTCCACTTCCTTGTCCACGAATTCATACAGTTTGCGCTCTCTCTGTTCCGGCGTGAGCTCCTCCTGCTGCTGGGCCTTTGCCGGAATGATGCACAGAGCGGCAAACACAACAACCGCCAGACAGTGTTTCATTGCATTGTAAAATTTCATAACTTTGCAAGTTGTTTGAACGACAAAATTAGCGAAAATAATATCAAAAGCATAAAAACGATGAGAAAATCGACGCTCTGCATCCTCCTTTCAGCCGCTGTTCTGCTGATGCACCCGCTCTCTGGCAATACTTGTACCAACGTGCTCGTAACCAAGGCGGCAAGCTCGGATGGGTCGGTAATGGTGACATATGCCGCCGACTCGCACTACTCCTACGGCGACCTGCGTTTCTACAAGGCGGCCGACTGGCCTGCGGGCAGCAAGATGCAAATCTATGACGGAGACTCCAACAAGTACCTGGGCTTCATCGACCAGGCTCCCCACACATACAAGGTCATCGGCAACATGAACGAGTTTCAGCTCATCATCACCGAGACAACCTGGGGCGGACGCCCGGAACTGGAGGACAAGAAGGGTGTGGTGGACTATCAGTCCCTTATCCTTATCGCCCTGCAGAGGGCTAAAACCGCGCGCGAGGCCATCGACGTAATCGTGGAAATTGCGGGCAAATACGGCTATGCGTCGGAGGGCGAGACCTTCTCAATTGCCGATAAGGACGAGGTGTGGATGATGGACCTCATCGGCAAGGGAACAAACATGCGAAACGGCTCGAATACCCAGAAGGGCATTGTCTGGGTGGCGGCCCGCATTCCCGACGGGGCGATATCGGCCCATGCAAACCAGCCGAGAATCGGCAAATTCCCCAAGGACGACCCGGACAACTGGCTTTTTGCTCCCGACGTGATTTCGTTCGCAAGGCATAAGGGCTATTTCAGCGGCCCGGACGACGAATTCAGCTTCAAGAAGGCTTATTGCCCCATCGACTTCGGCACGGTGAGGGGTTGTGACGCCCGCGTGTGGAGCGCCTTCAATATTCTCTGCAAGGGCTGGTTCGCTTTTTACGATGAAAACGGCAATGCCGTGGCCAGGGACGCATCATCGTTCCTTGATTATGCCATGGGATACAACCTGGAGGGCGACCTTCCGCTGTATGTATTCCCCCGCGAGAAGGTTTCCGTGAAGAATCTTGCCGATGTCATGCGCGACCATTATGAGAGCACGCCCATGGACATGACCCAGGATATCGGCGCCGGCGGAAACGCCCTGCCTTACAGGTGGAGGCCGATGGAGTTTGAATACGAGGGCAAGACATATGTGAACGAAAGGGCCATCGCAACGCAGCAGACCGGATTCTGGATGATCGGCCAGTCCCGGTTCTTCGTGCCCGATGAGGTTGGCGGTATCCTGTGGTTCGGTACCGATGACGCCGCAACTTCGTACGTTACGCCCATTTATACTTCCACAACTCAGATTCCCGACTGCTTCCGCGTTGGAAACGGCGACCTTCTGCATTATTCACCCACAGCATCGTTCTGGATCAACAACAGGATTGCCAATGCGTGCTATAAGATGTATAATATCATGGCGCCGTTCGTGAGGGAGAGGATCGACGATTTCGAGAACGACCAGATGTTCCACAAAACCCATTCGACGGACAGCATGGCCGTGGTTATGTACAATGAAATCGTGGTGAAGCTGCAGAAAAAGTACAACAGCCGCACCAACGCGATGGTGTCCAGGGAGCCGTTCAAGAAGATCGGCAAGTATCTCACCAAATACACTGTGAACACCGCCCAGGAACAGTTCGAAAAGTGGGTGGCCCTGGAGGAGGAACTGCTCGTGAAGTTCATCGACGGCAATGTAAAGCCGCAGAATGCCGATGGCAGCTTCATTCACTCGGAGCACTCAACCGGCATTCCTGAGAAAGTGGAATGGCCCGGTTACACCGACATCTGGAAGGAGTCGGTAGCAACCGAGCACGGTGAGTATATCGAGGTCCGTTAAGCGTTTTTAAGCTCTACGACTCCGCCGGCGGCATCCACCGTTATGGCGGAGTCTTTGTGTACGGTGCCGTCCAGGATGGCCTTGGCCAGCTGGTTGGTGAGCTCCCTCTGGAGCAGCCTCTTGATGGGACGGGCGCCATAGGCAGGGTCATAGCCGCGCTCAACCATAAAGTCTTCGAAAGCGGGGGTGAACTTTAATGTGATGCCGCTTTCCTGCAGCTTGTTCTGCAACTGGGTCTCCTGCAGGTGCAGGATATCGCGCAGATTCTCCTTTGTAAGGGGCTCGAACTTTATGATTTCATCGATCCTGTTCAGGAACTCCGGCCGCATGTACTCGCGAAGGTGGTCGGCATCGGCATTGGAAGTCATGATGAGGATGGTGTTCTTGAAGTCGGCGGTGCGGCCCTTGTTGTCGGTGAGACGGCCGTCGTCCAGGACCTGGAGAAGCACGTTGAACACGTCCGGATGGGCTTTTTCAATCTCGTCCAGCAGCACTACCGAGTACGGTTTGCGCCGCACGGCCTCCGTGAGCTGGCCGCCCTCGTCGTAACCTACATATCCCGGAGGCGCGCCCACGAGCCTGGACACGGTATGGCGCTCCTGGTATTCGGACATGTCGATACGGGTCATCATGTTCTCGTCGTTGAACAGGAATTCCGCCAGGGCCTTGGCCAGTTCCGTCTTGCCCACGCCGGTGGTTCCCAGGAAGAGGAACGAGCCGATGGGGCGCTTCTCGTTGGAAAGGCCGGCGCGGTTGCGCCGCACGGCATCGGACACGGCTTTTATGGCCTCGTCCTGGCCCACCACGCGCTTGTGGAGTTCCGCCTCCATGCGCAGGAGCTTGTCCTTTTCGCTTTCCAGCATACGCTTTACGGGGATGCCGGTCCATTTTGCAACCACTTCGGCAATATCCTCGGGGGTTACTGCCTCGGTGATGATGGGCTCCTTTATGGCATCGGCCTTTGCCTGAAGTGTGTCGATGGTGTTCTGCGCGGCGGCCATTTTGCCGTAGCGGATTTCCGCCACCTTGCCGTAATCGCCCGCGCGCTCAGCCGCCTGGGCCTGTATTTTAAGGTCTTCGATCTGCTGACGGGCGTTCTGCAGGCCGCCAAGAATCTCTTTTTCGTCGTTCCAGCGCTTCATAAGCTCGGCGCGGCGGTCCTGAAGGTCTTTCAGCTCGGCCTCCAGTTTTTCCAGTTTGGCGTTCACGCCTTCGCGCTTGATGGCTTCGCGCTCGATTTCCTTCTGGCGGATAGCCGAGTTGAGGTCGTCGATGGGCTCGGGAACCGAATTCATCTCCAGGCGCAGCTTGGAGGCCGCCTCGTCCACCAGATCGA